>JABDKS010000511.1 GCA_013002105.1 Pirellulaceae bacterium
GCCGCGCCTCGTCCGCCGTGCCAGCATGAACCACTTGGTGCCCATCGAGTTGCAAAATGTCACACAGGTTGGCGCGCGCGTCAGGGTCATCTTCTACCAGCAGAATTTCGAAGTTGTCGGTCATACAGAGCGTCCGTAAACCTTTGGTTTCACCAGGTATCGATCACGTTGGCACCGCATCGAGACAACGAATCCTAATGCATTGAGCCCCAAATGGTAGCTGGGCGGCCGTTGGCGTGCCTTGGAGCTCCGCCGTGTGCCAGGGATAGCTGGCCATCGTCACGGTTGAAATTGACGAGATCGGTGCCGGGTGACAACCAATCGGCACAACGCTTGCTCTGTTGGATTCATGGGATCGCCCGAAATCCAACCTTCGTCCACTCGTCGTGCCCAAAACTGATGTATTGCGAAAATGATTTGACGATTGCAGTCATCGATCTGCTACCTTGCGCAGCGGTGGTCGCCGATACTGATGGAAAGATCGTCTTTGCGAACTCCAAATTAACGTCGTGGTTTGGTTACGCCGCCGACGAATTGCCCGGTCGGCCGACAGATCTGGTTTTTCCTGTCACGATCGCGGCCGCACCCCAAGACGACCGCTGTCGCCCCGGAGGCTCCTGGATTGACGAAGTCGACGGTGACGTCTTTCGCTGCGGCGCCCGTGCGAAGGATGGATCCGCAATTCCTGTCCAGATCCACATCCAGCGGATGGAAACCAACCGGGGTAGCTTGATCCTGCTAATCGTCGCGGCGATTTCACCGCACCAGAATTTGGTCTGCAAGGCCGACGATTTGGATCTGTGGGATCTATTGTGGTCGCGGCAGATTCAATCACAACGGATCGATGCGATCGACCAAACCGTTCGAGGATTGAGTCACGCAACGCACAACGCATTGCAACGTGCCAGAGCAGCGATTGACCTACTGGAACTCGATTTCGATCCGGATAGTGAGCAAGCGAATTTGCTTAATCGCATACGTCTCGCGTTGACCGATGTGTGGGGCAACTTTGATCGTGTCCGATCTTACTCCGCGCCGTTGTATCTACGATTCGAATCGATTGATTTGATCGCATTGTGTCGTGAAGTCTTCTCGCAGGTCACTCGGACCGTCTCGTCCGGAAAACAATTGTCGCTCAATGGGCACGGGATCGACCCAACGATTCGCGCCGATGAGGCGCGAGTCAGGATCTTGTTGGAACATCTGATTCTTAATTCGCTCGCAGCGACGGATCAGGGGATCAGCGTTGCAATCGAGTTGAGTGATCGGCAATACCGTGGCGAGCGGGCGATCGAGATGGCCATCCGTGATTGCAGTGGTGGTCTGAAAGCAGCGTGTACGGACCAGCTATTCGAGCCGTTCTACACCACCAAGCAACAGGGACTGGGATTGGGGTTGGCGATTTGCAAACGAATCGTCGACGCGCACGACGGCGAGATCGTTGCCAGCGACAACAACGACGGGATCGCAATCTCATTGACTCTGCCGCGTCGAAACTGACTCCCACTGAACCCGCCGTGCAGCGATGACGCATGTGTGCATATTCGCACGGATCGGCGGATTGGATTATGGTTTGTTGGCAAGGATTCTGATTGCTGTTGGACGCCAAAGAGTACGTGGTGACCGCTGAAACGGCCCGAAAAGTCGTTCGATTCGCCTGCGGCGAGTCCACTCAGGTGGCCAACGGAACGGTGTTCGCAGGTTGGAGGGTAACAACCCACCGGGATTGGATCGCAACACCTTGCAGTCAGCTGACGCGACCGATGCGGTTGCGGGACGCACCCTGGATTTGACGAACCTTCAGAGAGAAATGATGTCCGACCGACCTATCAATTTATTGCTGATCGAGGATGAAGACGATTTTCGTGACAGCTGCGCCCGTTGGATGCAGCGAAAAGGGCACCAAGTGACAGCGGTTTCCAATGGTGCCGAGGCCTTGCGACTGATTGAACAGGAGGATTTCGACGTCGCGGTCTGCGACATGAATATGCCCGGTATGTCGGGCCTGGAAGTGCTGCAGCGGATTTCACAGATCGAGACCAACGTCGAATTCATTATTCTGACAGGGCAGGGGTCGATCGAGACGGCGGTGTCGTCGATGAAGATGGGTGCGTGTGACTACCTGACGAAACCTTGTTCGTTGGGCGATCTGGAGCATCACTGTCGACTGGCGCGTGAACGGAGCACGTTGCGGAAAGAAAATCGACAGTTAAAAGAAGTCATTTCTCGCGATCGTCCGGCGCTGGAATTGGTCGGTCAGTCAAGAGCGATGCAAGACGTCGTTCGAACGGTTGAGCGTGTCGCACCGACCGATAAACCGGTATTGATTCAGGGCGAAAGCGGAACCGGTAAAGAGGTCGTGGCCCGCGCGATTCAGCAGAACAGTCAATTGAGCGACAAGCCATTCGTGACCATCAACTGTGCGGCACTACCCGAGAATTTGGTCGAGAGCGAATTGTTTGGTCATCAGAAAGGGTCCTTTACCGGTGCGATCGCCGACAAACAGGGGCTTTTCGAGATTGCAGACGGCGGCACGTTGTTCATCGACGAAGTGGGTGAGTTGCCGCTATCGCTACAGCCGAAATTGCTGAGGGTGTTAGAAGACGGATCGATGCGTCGAATTGGTTCGCACAAAGAGCGAATCGTTCACGTTCGTTTGATTGCCGCAACCAATTGCGATCTGACCCAGGCGGTCGCCGACGGCCAGTTTCGCGAAGATCTTTTTTATCGGATCAACGTTTTGTCGTTAACGCTGCCGCCGCTGCGTGATCGCGAGGGCGACGTTGATCGGTTGATCGCGCACTATTTGCCTGAATCGTGGCACGTCGACGAATTGGCTCGAGAGGCCATGAATCGATATCATTGGCCCGGCAATATTCGGCAATTGATCAATGTCATCCAGCGTGCAACGATTCTTGCTGACGACAATGAAGTCACCCTGTATGACTTGCCAGCCGAAATCGCCGAGCAGATGGACGCGGGATCCCAAGTCCGCTCGAGCACGGATCATGATCGAAATGCGGGTGTGATATTGCCGACTGATTCGATCAAACTGGATGATGTGGCCAAGGCACATGTCCTTCGGATCTTAGAACAAGAGAACGGCAACAAGGCCAAGACGGCACGCAGTCTTGGCATCCATCGACGCAAGTTGTATCGGTTACTGGAACGATTCGGAGTGAAAACCGGTGCCGCGTCCGAAGCGGCGACAGAAGTCTTGTAGCGCGACGAGGTATCGACGGGAGCTCGCAGACCGGGCGTCGGGTCACGAACAAACTCATAGCCTCTGAGCGAAAGTTGCGAAACACTTGGTTTTTCGCGGAGCAAAAGACGACTAAGCGGCGCCGATGAAGTGCCAATCAGGCCAGGACAGGTCCTGCTGCGATCCTGCCAGGACAGGTCCTGGCCTACGATGAATCCACATCGAATAGGAAAGCGCTCTTTCCACGCCCCGATCCGTTGCGAACATTCGCGTGAGCGGTCCGCGTTTGGTGCCGCACAGGTTTTGGCAGATGTTGGCCGCGCGTTGTATTGGTACCGCTGCAGTTGCTGTTAGACGCCGCCGGCCGGGCTTGTCATCAGGAACAGGATGACCAGGGCAAGCAGAAACGACAGCAGTAGAAGAATGCGTTGGTGCCTGCTGATTTTTAACAAGCGTTTCATAGGATCGGTTTCATTGTTAATCAAGATTGGGTTGCATGAGCCGATTTATCGGGCCGCATACCCGCGGTCAGTTCTACAAAGTCGGTCGACGAAAGCATGCCGACCAATTTGCCATCGGATTGAACCACGGGCAGATGATGAACGCGATTGTGTAACATCAGCGATGCCGCTTTCCCCATCGAATCGTCCGGCCCAATGGTTTCCATCAATTCGGTCATAACGTTGTAGATGTGTTCGCTACCCAAGCGACGTTGAACCATGTCGATCGCCCACAAGCAATCGTCATAATGTGGATAATGGCTATCCAATGCCGCGTCGGTTTCTAAGACGATTCGAACTAGGTCCGCATGCGAGACGATGCCAACAAATTTTCCCTGCGGGTCAATCACCGGGACTGCGGAAATCTTTTCGTTTTGAAATTGAGTCAAGACATCGTGAACCGTTTCGTCGGATCGAACGGTCACGACCGCCTTTGACATCAGTTCCTGAACTTCCGTTTCGTGTCCCCTGTCATACTTCATTTTATCACCGTCGGTTGGCGGACGTGACGAAGCTGCATTCTTGTGAACTCTACTTCACGCAAACGATGTACCAAATATTAAAACGAGCGTTGTTTGTCGTGTTCATGGAGTGTCCCTATCCAACAATGATCCGGGTGCACTGATTGATCTGTGCGAACACGCACATTTTGTGACAGTCCTGTGATCCGATCGTGAAAGTCAGCAGGTCGACGAGCGTCGCGTATGTCCCGTGTCGAGCGTTGAGGCAAGTGCCATGGGACCCACTGCGAGATTGCCCAGGGAATTTGATTCCAGCGAGCCGACTTGGCCTCGGATTTGCAACTAGTTCGGCTCACTGAGCGAGATTCTTTTGCGTCAATCATTCTGCCAACAATCCTCAGGTATCCCATGTCCGGACTACATCCAAAACTGATCGTTGTACCAGTCGACTTCAGCGAGATGGCGTTCGATGCGCTCGATCAGGCGGTGCAGATCGCCGGCGATGAAGGGGACGTGCGAGTGATCCACGTGTTGGCGACGCTGCCGACCATGGAGCCAGGCAACCTGTATGGGACGGTTACCGATGAGACACGGATGGAGAGTGTGCAAAAGAGCTTGAGCGATCGGTTTGCGAAAAAAAAATACGATCGTGTGAAATCGAGTGTGTCGATCGGAGACCCCGGACGTGAGATTGTGGCGTTCGCGGATAATGAGTCCGCGGATCTGATCGTCATTCCTTCGCACGGATACGGGTTCTTTCGCCACATGTTGCTCGGTTCTGTCGCCGAACGCGTTGTCCGATTGGCGACGTGTCCTGTATTGGTGCTCCGGTCAGCACCGGTGGACGGCGATTCGAAACCCAGTGCTAAATAGAAACTGGATATGGCTGCTCCCGAAATGCAACAGTCGATCATCGATGATACGGAAACGCTCGTTGCGGACGCTGCCCTAACGATCGATCGTCAGTTGCAGGCCGTGGCACAGAGTTTGGACGAAATCGTATCGCACACAGCGGCAACGGTAAGACAGATACATCGATTGCGCATCAGCACTCGTCGCGCCACGGCGACCCTGAATCTCTATCAAGACTGGTTGCCGGCCAAGGAACGGCTTTGGATGCGGAGCTCGCTAAGACGGATTCGACGCGCGGCGGGAGAAGCGCGGGATATGGACGTGTTGCTGAAACGCTACGCACGAAAAAACAGACGTCGACAACGCAAGGTTTTCGCGGCCGACTGTAAACGAGAGCGGCGCCGAGCAGTCCGCCGGTTAAGTCGCGTTGGCAAGCAGATTGTCCGAACCGGCAAGTACACGCGACGACAAAACAAGTTGGTGAGTGCGTTTCGCACGAGTCTGATCACCGCTTTGCAGATTCGCACAGGACGCCGCGAGAACTGGCAGGAAACGGTGCAGAACTTTTTGCGTCGATCGCACGAACCAACCGACAGTCTGAAATCGTTGCATCGACTGCGTGTGAAAGCAAAAGGCGTTCGTTACGTGCTGGAACTGGTTGACATTGCGGACATCCAGCCGCAACGAAAAGATGCGTTGGAGGTCTTGGGCGAGATTCAGAAGCAATTGGGAACGGTGAATGACCATGAAGTCGCACGACGGTTCTTCAAGCTTTGTCGAAAGCGCACTTCCGACGCCAAGGATCGCAAAACTCTGAAGGGATTGATACAGCGGGAGCGACGCAAAAGAGACGACGCGATTGCTGATTTTCGAAAGTGGTGGTGTCCTGCGGCGTTGGAATCATTCCGAGCCGTGCTAGTGGAAATGATCGACTGGGACGAAATGCCCGGGGCAGTCGTGGTCGATCGTGAAGTACTGCGCGTTGTGACGTGAGCGGATCGGCGCTTTGACGGCGCGTTTTTTTCAAAGCCTCGCCGTTTTCTTGTTGGAACCGCGTTGGCTCTCCGGGCCGACTGTTGCTAGATCGATTTTAGTTTTCTCGTAGGCCAGGACCTGTCCTGGCGCAGCTGTGCCAGGACAGGTCCTGGCCTACGATTGATCCCACGTATTAAGTAAAAATGCTCTGGTGAGTAGGCCTGACCTTGCTGAACGAAATCGGTTTGAAAAGCGCTATCCCCAAGGACCCTCAAAGCCCTGGCCTACGATTAACCCACGTCAATGATAATAGTGCACTACTGCATTGATACGTCACGCGCTACTGCAAAGATGAGTTGGTCTTCGGGAATGGCTTTGGCCGTCCATTCCAGCATGATGTAATGCCCATGAACGGTGCGGTAGCGATTGCGAAATCGGATCACCGGTTTGCCGGCACTCAGATGGGCCATTTGGGCCAAGGTTGCTTCGACATCGTCGGGATGGACGTAGTTGAGAAAAGGTTTCGAGAGCAATTCGTCGTTATCGAAGCCAAGGATGCGTTTGAAGTTCGAATTGATACGACGAAAGAAGCCGTTAAGATCGGCGATACAGAATAGGTCGGGCGACAGGTCGAAGAAACGATCCATGTCACCGGTCACTTGCTGCAGCGCGCTTTCCTCGTACGCGGCGACATCTTGGGCAACCTGCACGGCGTTGTCGGGGCGTTCGTCGGGATTGGGTGCCAGGCATCGCTTGGTCAACCGGATCAGGGCGAGATCGGTGGCGAAAGCTTCGAGCCGATCGATGGCAGTTTGCATTTTGGCGTTGGCCGCCAGGCGGTAGACTTGGCTGACCGTCTCGCCAATGTAGGGTGGTCGGCCCGTCAAGATCTCGCAGAGTATCGCACCGAGTGCGAAAACGTCGGCGCGTGCGTCGAGTGTGTCACCGCGTGCTTGCTCGGGCGACATGTATTCGGGTGTTCCGGCGATAGGTAGTGAACCAGATGGTGATTCGCTCGCAGCATCCAGATCGGCCAAGATCGACTTGTCGCGAACGCGAGCCAAGCCCCAGTCGGTTACATACTGTTCGCTGAAGTCGCCCACGATCACGTTACTGGGTTTTAAGTCCAGATGAATTACGCCACGTGTGTGTGCGTAGGCGATCGTTTTGCAGACGTCGGCAAAAATACCCAGCAGCCGTGCCTTTGTTGAAAGACCTTTGTTGAGCAATTCCTGCAAAGTCGTCCCGCGCAGCTTGTCCATGACGTGGAACGGTCGATTGTCGATGCAGACGCCACTTTCAAAGATCGTGGGAATCGCCGGGTGCGACAGAAAACTCATGATGCGAGATTCGTTGACGAATGCGCGGCGAACCCGTTCGTTGTTCTCGTGTTCTTGACGCAAGATTTTTACAACGACGACGCGCGGCAGGAGGCTATCTTGGGCACTGTAGATGTGCCCGATGCCTCCATGACCAATTTCTTCGATCAATTGGTATCTGGGGTTGCCCAGATTCGGACGGGCCAAACTGACGGCTGTATCGGCTGTGCCGTCTGGTGTCACTGTCGACAGACAGGCGCTGCGTCGAAGCTCGATGGGATCCTGTTTAATCGGCGATTGCTGTTTATCGCTCATCGTTGGTCCAACGATTCATCGGCCAAATGGTGATTCGGTCAACGGGACGACAGAGTCGTGGCCATTCGCATACGCGGCAATGTTCCGCGACTTGGCGAAACAGGCACTCCACCTCCAAGGATACCGGCAAGGCTGCGGGGGCTCGCGAAAAATGTTTAGATTTTGCGAAAAACCAAGTTTTGAGTCCGTCGTCGGCAGAAATTGTTTTGATCGTAGACTGTCGCCTTGACCATTGCGGCACGCGACCGGATCACGCGACTGATTCTACGCCGTGTTTTGGTAGACGGTTGCGTGTGATCCAGACACTGCAACGTGCGTGACGAATGACGAAACGCGAGACACTGCCCATCAAAAACCGACCCAGTGCTGTCCGATGGGCTTCTCCGATCACCAGGAGATCGGCTTGGTGTTGCTGAGCAAACCGTACGATCGATTCGCCAACGTGGTCTTCCTGGAGCAGGTGGGATCGTGTGTTTGCACCGACGTGGGCAACACGAGCGGTTGCACGATCCAAGGCGGACTGCATTTCTGCTTGGATCGCCGCCAAATGGGGCGATTGGTGGCCAAGCCCGAAAGGGTTGGAGGCGATCGAGATGACATCGACGTCGGCGCCTCGACCCCACGGAAAGTCCGCAAATTCTTCGGTCGCTGCCAGTGCGGTCGGTGTGTCTTCGTACGCCACCGTGACGCGGATCGGTCGGTTGGAGTCGAGCAGTCCGGTCGGGCGAAAAAGCAAGACGCTGCAGGAGGCATGGGTGGCGACATAGTCGCTGGTGCTACCAAGCACGATGCGATCAACGACCGATTTACCCACGGCACCGACGACCACCAGTTCGCAGGCGAGTTCTTTGGCGGCTTGCACAATCTGTGCTCCTGGGCGGCCATCGCGGATTTCGTGTCGCAGTTGGACGTTGGCGGCCGCGAACATTGCTTCGATTTCTGCAAAAAGCCTCGTCGCGGCGGCTCTCTCTTGTTGCACGGCATCGTTAATCCATCGCTGCACCGGATAATCTTCGGCGATCACCGGCGTCTCGATTACCGTCAGTACCGTGATCTCAATCGTTTGTTCGTGGGGAACACGCGACAAGAACCGTGCCGCGTCTTTGGACAGTTTCGAGCCATCGACAGCTAACAGGATGTTTTTCATCTTCTCCTCACAACTTGGTGGCTCGCCCACTCTCGACAAACGGGCGTTTGAAGCACACGTTCCAAACGATCACACCTGAAACCAAACGGGGCTATTTCGGATCAAAGGCGGCTTTGATTTTGTCCAAAACTTTCTGTTCTTCAGCACCAATGCGATGCAAACCGAGAAGGCCGCTGGAGGCACGTGCGACTTCGGTCGACTGCAACATCACCGACTCCTTTAAGCCTTCCGCAACCGTGTCATCCGCGTTTTCGAGAATTTTCTCGACGTACTCCACCCACGACGTCCAGAGTTTTTCGGACGGTTTTTGCATCAACCACGACTCGACCAAATGAAAGGCCGCCGGGGCAGTAGCTAATCCGCGGCGGAGCGCTTCGCCCATCACCGTCTGACGTTCCTGCCGAGAAACTGACCCGTCGGCCCAGGCAACGAATACGACCGGGGCAAGTCCGAGCGCTGCAATCGTACTGGCCTCCAGTCCTGCCTCGACAAGGTGCTGCAAGACGACGTTGTCATGGATGCCCGTTGCCTGCATCAATGCGGTGCGTGATTCTTCATCGTGCATGGTTTCACGAAGTTTCTCGCGCAAACGTTGATCGACCTGAAAGAAGAACTCGTCTTCTAGCGAACGGCCATGATGGTGAATGGGGTCGGATTCGTTGGGCATGGCAAACTCGCTTTCAAAGTTCTCTGGGTGGTACGATCTGATCGGCGTGCAGACACACGTGAATTGAGATCGCAGTAGCGGAACGAAACGCTTGGCACTGACTTGCAGATGCAACACGATGGTCGCGCCGTTGGCTTCCATCGATGGGAAAGTACTGAATGTTTTCTTGGGCTGCAAGGATTGTGCCAGTGAGTGTCGGATGATCCAGCACTGCTGAAGTTTGCATTTCTGGATCGATAATCCGTTCGTAAGTCCTCCATCGCAGTGGTCCGATACGCACGGGTGTGACAATCCGGCACACGCTGCGATTGGTTCTGTATTTGACGGGTTTTGTGGATGGTTGGACGACGATTTAGGAAACTACGGATCTGCTGTCAGCAGCACGAAATTCGTTGCGCGACCCCTGGCTGCGGCGCGGTGAGTCGACGCGTTGATTGTTGGCACAGCATGTGCATCAAAATGCAGGCGGGACTAACTATCACTTTCCGGAGGACATTTACGATGAAACTAGTTACAGCCGTGATCACGCCACCCAAGCTGGATGCGGTCCGTGAGGCCCTATTGGGCGTTGGCGTCCAGGGGATTAGCGTGACCGAGATCAAAGGGTTTGGTCGTCAAAAGGGGCACACCGAACAGTATCGTGGTGCCGAGTACAACGTCGACTTTTTGCCCAAGTTGAAACTCGAAACTGCCGTGGACGACGATCTGGTCGAACAGGTTCTCAACGCGATTGCAAAAGCCGCCCGTACGGGAAAAATCGGAGACGGAAAGATGTTCGTCACACCGGTGGAAAAGGTGGTCCGAATCCGTACCAACGAAACGGGCGTTGCCGCCTTGTAGAAAAGTTGAATGTCGGGTTTTGTGGAACCGGAACTCAAGGCCCCGACACAAGACGTCGCAGCAAGGCGGGCTGCGTACGTCGCTAGTGTGCTTCGAGCCAGTTGGCTCCCGTGCCCATTTCGACCACGATGGGTACCTTCATCGGCATTGCCGTCTTCATCGCCTCTTCGATCACTGGCATCACGGTATCGGCCTCCGATTTCAACAGGTCAAAGACGATTTCGTCATGGACGGTCAGCAGCATCTTTGTCTTGAATTCGCCCTCACGTAGTGCTCGATGGACCTTGATCATTGCCAGTTTCAACATGTCGGCGGCCGTTCCCTGGATCGGACTATTCATAGCCAATCGTTCGGCGGCGTTGACAACGGTTCGGCTGCGAGAATTGATGTCACGCAAATACCGTCGGCGACCGGTTTGTGTCGCGACATAGCCGTTTTCTTTGGCAAACGCGATCGTACGATCGATGTACTCCTGGACGCCGGGGTACTTTTCGAAGTAGTTATCGATCAGCTCTTTCGCTTCCGTCCGCGGAATGTTCAGTCGTTGCTGCAATCCGAACGCGGAGATGCCGTAGATGATTCCAAAATTGACGGTCTTGGCTTTGTCACGCATTTCGCGCGTGACATCGTCCAGGTCGACTTTATAGACCTTCGACGCCGTGACGTTATGAATGTCTTCGCCACTGACAAACGCGTCCATCATCGCCGGGTCGCCGCTTAATTCGGCCATGACACGCAATTCGATTTGCGAGTAATCGGCAGAAAGCAGTAGGTGGTCGTCGTCGCGAGCGACAAAGGCGGCGCGGATATCACGTCCGCGTTCTTTGCGGATCGGGATGGTTTGCAAGTTCGGATTGTTCGACTGCATCCGCCCGGTTGCCGTCCAAGCCTGGCTGTAATGCGTGTGAATTCGACCGGTTTGTTCGTTAACTGATTCGGGCAACTGATCGACGTAGACCGATTTAAGCTTTCGAGCATTTCGGTACTCCAGCACGTCGCGAATGATCTCGTGACGCGGTGCCAGACGTTCCAGTTCGGCCTCGCGCGTGGAGTATTGTCCGGTCGCAGTTTTCTTGGGGTTGGATTCCAATTGCAACTCGTCGTACAGAACCACGCCGAGCTGTTTGGGTGAATCAATGTTGAATTCGTGACCGGCCGATTCAAAGATCTTGTTTTGCAATTCTTCGATTTCACCGGCCAGCTTTTTGGAAAAAATCGCCAGCGACTCGGTATCCAGCCGGATCCCTTCGTACTCCATATCCACCAAAACGGGGATCAGCGGACATTCGACTTCGTAGCAAACCTGGCTGACACCGCGTTCTTCGATCTCCGGTGCGATCGCGGCGGCCAATTGCAGCGTGATGTCTGCGTCTTCGCACGCGTATTGGGACAATTGCTCCAGCGGCACATCCCGCATGTTTTTTTGATCCTCCCCTTTGGGACCGATCAAATCGGTGGTGGGGATCGGTTTGTAGCCCAGGTACAACGTGGACAGATAATCGAGCCCGTGACGCATCTCGGGTTCCTTCATCGAATGTGCCAGCATCGTGTCGAGCAGGGGCCCGCGGACTTCGATACCGTGCCATTTCAAAACGGTGACGTCGTACTTCAGATTGTGGCCGATCTTTTTGATCGACTCGTTTTCCAGCAGGTCACGAAACTCTTCGAGCACAACGAGGGCTTCGTCGCGTTGTTCCGGGATGACAACGTAGTATCCGGTGTGAGGCTCGAACGACAATGCGAGACCCAACGGGTGTGCGGTCCGCGGGTCCAGTCCGGTGGTTTCGGTGTCAAAGCAAAACGATTCTTGTTTTGATAGTGTGCTGATCAACTTGGTACGTGCGGCCTTGGTCGTAATCGTCCGATAGTCGTGTTTGACATCCGAGAGTGTCTTTTCTTCGACTGGATCATCAAAAAGAGTTGCCTGAATCTCGGTTTCGCGTTTTTCGCGGATCACGTTGGCGCGGCTGTTGGCTGACGAAAACGATTTGCCAAACATCCGTTTGCCGACCGTATCGAACTCGAGTTCCATCAAGAGTTCTTTGAGCTTTTTGTCGTCGTAGGATTTCCAGGCGAACGATTCGATGTCGACATCGACCGGTACGTCCAGCTGGATGGTGACGAGCCGCTTGGAGAGCAGGGCTTGGTCGTGGTTTTCGATCACGCGTTCTTTTTGCTTGCCCTTGAGTTCATCGGTGTGCGCGAGCAGGTTTTCGACCGTGTCGTATTTAGCGATCAGTTTCTGCGCTGTCTTGGGGCCGATTCCGGGGACACCGGGTATATTGTCGCTGCTATCGCCCATCAATCCCAGAATGTCGATGACTTGATCAACCCGTTGGATCTCCCACTTGTCCAACACCTCTGGCACCCCGAGCGTTTCCGCATCGCCCCCTTTGCGACCCGGTTTGTAGACAACGACGTCATCGGTCACTAATTGGTGATAATCCTTGTCCGGCGTGACCATCCAAGTTTTAAATCCGTGATCGACCGCGCGGTGGGCAAGGGTGCCGATGATATCGTCGGCTTCGTAGCCAGGCATCCGAATGACCTGGATGTTCAATGCAGCGAGTAGTTTGTCGATGTAGGGCAGTTGACTGGCGATGTCTTCGGGCATCTCGTCTCGTTGAGCTTTGTACTCTGGAAACTCGATGTGCCGCTGGGTCGGTTCTGCGGTATCAAAGGCGGCAGCGATGTGGGTGGGGGATTCGCGTTTGATGATGTCCAACAGGGCATTCATCATCCCAAAGACACCGGACGTACACTGCCCGCCGGACGTGAAGCGGGGACTACGGACGAGCGCGAAATGGGCGCGATAGGTCAGCGCCATTCCGTCGAGCAGAAAGAGCCGTTTCTTGTCCGCAAAAAGGTCTTCGGTTGATTTGGCCATACGGTCGATGCGGGGAGCGGCGAAGGGAAAAACTCGACCGTCACTTTACCGTCAAACGTCTGACCTTTGCAGCAGGCGGCGAATGTTTTGCGAATTGCAGCAGGCGTGACCGGGATCGCTCCGGCGACTGTTTTGCTCTGTGTTGCCGTACCTACTGGATGCAAATCACGTCCTTGATCGTGTGCGCGTACAATCGGCCAAGCGAATAGCTCAAACTGGCTCGATTGAATGCGTCGCCGACCTGCCCGAGGTCGTTGATCGATACGATCGATTCGTCGCTCAGATTTTCGTCGTTGTGGCGAATGACATACACTGTTCCGGCCATCGTCGGCACGTACAGGTAGTCACCAACGATGGTTGGTAGCTGAGAAGCGTGATGGCCCCAGCCGTTCCCTTGACTGCGAGCATCGCCCATCACGACAAATCCCGACGAGTTTTCCATCGTATTGGGTTGAAATGTCCAAAGTTGGATCGGCAGCGTTGCAGGTTTTTTGCGCTGTGCTTTTTTGATCTGGAGCACCATCTTGGGATCCATATCGCTCTGGTCCCAGAGCAATTGATCCTTTGGATCCGAAGGTGTTCGTTTCAGTTGCACGGGCAGTTGCAGATATTCGACGTTTCCGTTGACGACGTTCACGCGTCCGAGCCAAGGTTGGGTGTAGCTGCGGAAATAGTGGTAACGACCGGCCAAGACGTTGGACTGTTGAATGATCATCCGATTTTTTTTGCCCGGATCGATCGACACCGTTTCGGTTGTCCACGCATCGGAAGGTTGGTCACGCAGAACGGCGGTGGCTTTGTCGACAATGGAGACGCGGCGGTCGATGTCGCCGGTTGTTGCGTTGAGCCAGAGATGATCGGGGCCATCGAATACCAACACATGATCGCCGTACACATTGAATGTCATCGTGCTCATGAATTTGGGTAGCGGACGCGACCAAACGGTTTCCCCATCGGCGGCGTTGACCATGGAGACACCGTCGGGATTCTCTGGCGGCGAGTGGCCACCGCCACGACCGACAACAATGACTTCGCGTCCATCGGGCAGCGTCATCGGCAGCGGAACACAGCCCATGTTGACGCCGCAGGTGGTGTTCCAAGCTCGCTTGCCTGTGGCCAGATTCAATGCTTGCAACTGTGTCCATTTTTCGACGGGAGCGTCCTTGTGGTCGTGCGTGAAAAGTCCTTGGTCAGGCATGTAGGATTGCTTGATAAAGACAACGTTGTCGCCGACCAAAAAGGGCTGCGTTCGACCGACCGGCATCATCGAGTTTTGCCAGAGTCGTTTGCCATCCATGTCAAAACAAGCGATCCGTCCGGAGGCGTTGAAGAAACAGACGCGTTGTCCGTCGGTGACCGGCGGCGGTGCGGAGCTATCGCTAAAACATCCTGATAGCCGTAGTGGGTAGTCTCCCACGATCCTCTGTTTCCAGATTGTCTCGCCTGTGTCGGCATCACAGCACCATGCGATGATTGTTCCGCCCAATTCG
>JABDKS010000516.1 GCA_013002105.1 Pirellulaceae bacterium
GAGTTGGCCGGGGCGATCCGCCGCGCAGAGTTCGAACGAGACTGTTGTCGTGCGGTAGTCGGCGCTGGGCTGGATGATGCCAGTCAAAAACGCATCGATCTTGGTTGGCGGTGCGGCAACGGGCAAATCAAAGGTGTGTTGAAAGATCGACTTGCGGCCGTCCGCTGTCAGAATACTTGCTCCTGGGTTTTCCTGTTGGATCTGATCCCAAGCGTCAAACACGATCTGGACGGGTTGCTCGCGGTCATAAGCAGCCGCCAATGCACGTTCCAGCTTGGCCGCAAAGTTGGTTTGGATCATCGCGCCTTTGATTGCTACTCCCGTCTCGGGATTGCGAACGCGAAAAGGCATCACCGCGACGGTTTCGAAACCACCTTTGGCCAATCGCTTGACAATTTTTGGAGCCTCTTTGGCGAGTAGCATATCGATGGAGTCGGCAAACGCGGTTGCCGGCAATGCAAGCACAACAATCAGAGCGAGCCTTCCGGTGATGGACAGTGGCGCGAGCATATTCAAGGTCTCTTTGAGTTTGAAATCGACGGTCTATTGAGTGGGAACGCGGGAGGAGGATGCACGCGTTCATCATGATTTTGGTGACATTCACGACAACGATGCTGTGATGCCGCCAAGGGTTCAACCTAGGTGAGGTAAGAATCTCGACGACCACGTTTGGTAGCGTTGAGGGGTACGCTGCTTGTTAGTTGCCGAATTTTCGGTCCCACGCTTGCTGAGCCTCTCGCATCAACCGTGCCTTGGCGGCCGATTCCCAACCTGGGGTTTCCCAAGCGTTCTTGGGGCGAGGCGGCGGGTTAGATCTGGTTGGCTGTGTGGGGCGAACGTATTGGCGTGGTTGCTGAGGACGATACGTCGGCTGTTGTGGTTGAACGTGTTGGTGATGTGTGTTGCCGGACGAATAGATCGGTCGTCCGTACTGGTCGTATCCAACGATGGAACGTGTCGGTGACGTTTGCGTTTGTGCTGGCTGCGTTTGTCGCGACCGTTGTCCATAGATCGGCTGACCGTTCTGATCGTAGCCGACGATCACCGTGCCCGAGTTGGTTCCGTGATGACTCGCATGCGGGTCGGGCCCGTGCAGCAATGTATGGGCGTCGTCTTGATGAATCGACGGATTGGTTGATCCAGTCATCGGGATCGACCCAATGGGGCGACTGCCGGGACTCCCAGTGGTCGAATGCGTCGACGAAGCCGTTGAATTACGTGTTGGGCTGCTGTCGGCCACCTGGGCGGTGGTTTTGACGGCATCAAAGAAAATTTTCTGAGTGACCCAACCACGGCGGCTCTCGTTTCCTTGCACGGATTCGACCCAGAGCCAATCGCCATTGCTGCGTGTCAGCAGGACGATCTCATTGCGATGTACGTTTCCATTACTCTGGGTGCCGATTTTCATGGTCGCTTGGTCAGCGAGCACGCTCAAATTGACACCGGGCGATCCGGCTGCTTGATAGTCGATGATGGCACGTTTGATGTCGTCACCACCTGACCGCCGCGCAAGATAGGCACCGCCGCGACCCCTACGAGCCTTCATGCGAACCTCCCGTGGGAGGGCTTGGTCCATGATCACGGCCGTGTAGGCTTCGATGGCCAAATCGTGCTGGCGATTATTGGCAAACGAAACAGCTTGCCTTAGCAGCGGTACATCCGTTGACTCAGTCCTCGGTGTTCCACCGGATTCACCTGGTAACGGCGGCATGGCCTCCACCTCTTTCGCCTTCGGAGGCGTTGTCTTAACAGCTGAAGCTATTTTCTTGGTGGAGGTCGTTTGCGTTCCCGAGAGATGAAACTTCGGCATGCTCGCATCGAATTCAAGAAACGGTCGCTGCCGAGTGACTTCCAAGACAGCTTGACTGGCCTGACGAAAAACATCCAGCAACGGTAAACCGTCCGCCGTACCGGTTTTTAGCGCGCTGGCTAATTGCGTCGTGTAGGGAGAGTTCTGTCCATCGCCGTCCGCTGCCGTTTTGCCGCTGGCTGTCGAAAAGGCGATGATTGTGCCCTCGGGCGCTTCGATGCCGGCCAATCCACGCGTCGCTATGCTTCGCCCCCATGATCGTTCAAAGGGATTGTCACGACAGCAATCCAGCACAACGATGTTCAAGTTGCTGTTGGAATCTTCCAGCGTATCCATGACATAGTCCAGTGCCATCGCTTGATACTTAACACTCGACTCGTTATTTAACTTTGCATCAACGGGAATCAAGTAGTTGCGCTTGCTTTTGTCTTGTACGCCATGTCCTGCGAAGAAGAAAAACGCGACCGATCCGCGTGGCAACGTCCGAGAGAATTCACCGACCGCCTCGTCCATCTGCTGATGGCTCAAGTTGGTCTTGGTTGTGACTTGGAAGCCTAGGTCTGCCAATGTCTGTTGCATCAACTGCGCGTCGTTGATCGGGTTCTTTAGCTTTCCTTCGGGGTAGGAACTATTGCCGATGACCAACGCGTGCATCGGAATCTCCGCCGAAAGGCAGGCCGCTGTTGGAAAAAGGACTAAACCAAAGAGAATGGTGAGTGAGAAGTTTCTCATGGTAGTACTCCTGTCGATGAACAACGTGTTGCGGCGCGAAAAGTTTTTTGACTTTATTTGCATTTTAACACCGTAAAGTGGGCTGTTCCAACGATAGAGCCTCTTTTTGGCTGATGTGTGTGGATTTTAACCGCCGGAATGGAGCATTTGTTCACAAGGGTGTCAGCGTGTCCTACCCGTCGCCGGAGGCACTGTTGCGGCATGCAAACGATCGGTTGCAACGCGGTCCACAGGCGAGCGGCGAATTGGAAAACCGCTGATCATTTGTCGATGGCTTATCGGGGAGTTTCGCGATGACCGCTGTCGATCACTGCGCCACGGTAGTTGGATGTGCTGGTGCGTCCGACGCTGGGAGTTGCGGTCGGGAGTTATTCTGCGTCTGCCAGCAGGTTGTTGATGTAGCGGATGGCTTTGTAGTGTGTCAGGTTGCCTTGGATGACGCGACCGTCGGGCCCCAGAATCCAATTTACCGGAATGGAGGTGACCGGTATTCGTTTGGACCGGTCAGTGTCTCGGTCCAGCATCACTTGCGGCCACGTAACACCTAACTTTTGGCACATTTCCAAGTGCGATGCCTTGGAGCGACTGGCGCTGACGCCGACTAAAACGACGTCGTCGTGCCGATTGATTCTCTGGTTCAGTTGATTCCAAGCCGGCATCGTCATCAGGCAGGGTCCGCACCAATCGGCCCAAACATGCAGAATGACCGTCTTGCCGCGATAGATCGACGGATCAAAGGGGGCGTCTTTCCAGGTCAGCAGGCCCAGGTCTTGAGTTCGCCGCTGCATGAATTCGATGGTGTCGTTTTCCATCGCCACCCATTGTGACGCCTTCACCGGTCCCAAGAATCCAACGGCCAGGACGATGTACACCGAGGCTTGGTATCCGCGGTAAACGATTTTGCCGGTCGCCGATTCGCGTCGCCACCATTTCAACGGCAACTCGACGCGACGCCTCATTGGTTTCTCGTAATGCGTATCAAAATCTGCGAGGCAAAGAAGAAGGCATTCAAACAAGTCAGGATTCGGTCAGCGATTTTGAGAGTAAGGTTTTTTGGCGCGTTCCATCGTCGGCAAGTCGTTTCGAAAGGATCAGCGCGGACTGTTGATGGCTACCATGTCGCTGACGAACGAACCGTAGGTCGTTTTGATGCTAAGACCGTTTGATCCAGCCTGCTTTGCTTGCGCACGGGAATCTGGGGGGAGTTTTCCGATTGTTCGGGTTATTCATTCCGTCGTCGCTTTGATGATTGGCTGTCGTGTGGAATCCATCAACGCCACCGTCGGTTTATGCCGAATTTGAGCAACAAGAGGATCCGCACGTCACTGACGAACGTTTGGATTCTGTCGAACATTCGAATCATTAGAGCCAGATGCAAGCGTTGGCAGGGGAGCTAGAGAAGATGCTGATCCGCACATTGATGAAACATTTACTTGGGGTCGCGATCCTGGTTGCTGCTACATCGGATGCCGACGCGGGGTGTGACGACGCCTGTGACGCCTACGCTCCATCGAGTTGTTTCGCAAACCAGGGATGCTGCCAACCGAACTGGACCTTTGCGGCCGACGCACTCTTTTTGCGACGCAGTGATCCCGATTCCGAAGTGCTTGCTTTCAATACAGTGGATCCGTCCGAATCGCTGAACGCGGACGACTTTCAATTTGGAACCGAGACCGGCTTAGACCTATCTATCACTCGGCACCTGAAGGGCGGCAAATCGTTGGAGTTGCGATACTTTGGCGTCGACCAATGGGATGCTGCCGTGGTCGGACAAACGACGCGGAACGATCTATTGCAGATCAATGCGGCGGTTGCCGTATTCGCAGACGCCGGTGATGCCATTGCTGCACGATATACGTCGGAATTAAAAAACGGCGAGCTCAATCTCTCGTTCTGTCATTCCGATTCGATCGATCTGTTGGTCGGATTTCGATACCTAGAGTTGAGCGAACGTGCGAACGCGAGTTTGATCAATGCATCGGTTCCATTTGATTACTACAGCGTTACCGACAACCGTTTGTATGGTGCACAGATTGGTGCGAAAGCTTGTTTGTGGAATGATCGATTGGTTTCATTGAACCTTGTTGGCAAAGCGGGCATCTACGGAAATGACGCGTCTCACGATTCACTGATTACATCGGGAACGGCGACGCTGACCGCCAATGGCGACGGCAGCCCGACATCGTTCATTGGTGAAATTGGTTTGCGGGGCGGCCTCTGTTTGACCGACACGATCACTCTGCGTGGTGGATACAACCTGTTGTGGCTCGATGGAGTAGCCGTCGCCAGCGACCAGTTGTCCTCCAGCGACTACTTTGCGGGAACCGGATTCGACGGATCGGGTGACCTGTTCTATCACGGTGCGTCTGTAGGCTTGGAACTGCGTCGATAGGCATCGGGCTAACATCGATGCTGCCGACGACGGACTAGAAAGTCAGTCCGACTTGGTCGTCGGCTAGCTGTTGTAGGAGGTCGTCGTCGAGTTCATCGGCCTCTGAGGTTGAGAAATCGGCCAAGCTATCGATTGCACTCGATGCTTCTTCGCCGTTGCCGAAGTCTGCTTGATCGCTGAGCCAATTCA
>JABDKS010000556.1 GCA_013002105.1 Pirellulaceae bacterium
GCGATCCAGCCGGATCGTGATCCTGCAAGAACTAATGAGACGACGCGAAACTGGACCGGCACGCACACGTGCCAACGCGTCGACACCTCGAATAGTCGTTTAGTACCGAACCGGAAAACGTGACTCGAATCGCCAGCAAGAATTTCTGCCTTACCCTGACAAAACTCAAAGCGCCGAACCCATGTAAAACAAAATCCGAAAAAGCCACCAGTCGCCACTGGTCAAACCAAGGACTTCATAGTCGGTTGCGTTGACCGGGCGACACCAAAGTGGTGTCCATGTGAATCAGCCCTATGCGTCGCTCCGGTCCAACGCGTGGTTATCCGCCGTTTGGGTGCGATAGTGATGAAAGCGTAAGATGCGAGTCGTGCCATCGGCAGTCGGCGGCGCCCAAGTCACGTATGGTAGATTCCAGAAGTGGCTGCGCCCACGCCCGCGCCCTGTCCGGCGCAGGAGTGGTCGGGGTTGGCCCCTCAATCGAAATGAACCAAGTGCACGGTCGAAAATTCATGATGACAAGCACCACAGCGAATCGGTGTCCGTCGCGTGTACCGTAGAAAATCCAATCCGGTTCGTGCGGACCCATTTCGCGGTCAACATCCGCGCCCGCTGACTCAAGTGCGGAGGCAAGTGCCAATCGTAGTGTTTCGCCAGCCGCACTCCATGAGGCAGTGTTACTCGCGTGAGAAGTTGTGAACGAGAAGTAGAGGCCAGTTGAAGAGTCGGTCATGATCTTCAGTCGGATAACGCCCGGCATCACCGAGTACGGCGGTTTGATTTTCAATTTGTAAAAGCCCTATGCCGTACTTCGGTGCACGGCATGGTTCCATCGTATTTTGGCGGCGTATTCTGTCGTTGACGATGGAGTCCAATCTTACCGCAGAGTCGGCTCGGTATGCAAATCGCCCGCATCGACCGCGCACCTTGTGAGGCGGGAAAGATGGACCACGAAGGACACGAAGAGCACGAAAGATTGGGCACAGAAAAACTCTGCGTCTCCGCGCCTCCGCGTTTCAATCGACCGCGCACCCATTTGCGTGAAATTGTCGCGTGACCGAAGGCGTTTGGAAGATGGGTCGGAGTTCTGATCATCCACCACCGACAGGTCGTATTTGCCCCGCGTGCCAACAACAACCGAAGTCGAGAAACTGCCGATCAACGGTCACACTCATTCCAATGGCAACAGTCCGCGCACCATATCAGCGAGTAGAGGACGCATCACGATTAAGTTTGAGTTGACCTGACGATGATCCGTTCTTCAATCCGCGATCATCAAGACAATCGCTGGCCATCAGCGATCGAATGCTTCACAGATGGAACGCGTGGCATAACCGGGATCGCCGAATGTGGCATCCATTTGCAATCGCGCCATGGCGATCTCCGGTTCATGGCGTGGTTCGCCGCATAGCAGCGGACACACGCCGACCACCGTGGTTGACGATAATCGGATCATATCAAGCGCATCAAGGCACAGCAAATCCGAAACATGGCGACGCGACGCACTCGAGGACCAGTGGTTCAAGGCGAGTCAACGTAGTGATTTTTTGTAACGGTGGATGTAGATCAAGGAATTCAACCCAAGACCAATGAGAAGTATGCCACAAGCCTGTGGTCCACTGAAAAACGGCCCCGTGTCGATGTCGATCGCGGCGATTGCCAGCAATCCAACGCCGAGAAATAGTTGAAGGTAGATACCATGCGCGATGTATTTCAGCGGCTTGGAGCTTGGTGCCGTTTGTTTGACTTCGGTTGAAGATGGATCGTACGGATTGGTGGAAGGTTCACTGTTCGTCATGCGAAATCCGTGAGCGGCAAGACCGCTTGAAGAAAAACTGCGGCGTCAGTCGGATTGATTGAGTCGGCGAACGACCAAAATCACGCGGTTGCGGTTGTTGATCGTACCATCAGAAAACGCGCGATCCGCAACTCGCGTGCATTTTTTTGTTATCCATGCAATGTGCAGGTCTCGACCTTAACGCGACGAATCTGCCTGTTCACCAGCGATCGCGATGAGCCGGCATGACCATGGGATCGTCGTTAGCAATGGGAGGATATGAGAAATCGCTTTGATAAAGTTGCCCCGGCCCTCCAGCATGGAATCAAGAATCATCGGTAGCACAAACGAAACCAAAGCCGCGGCGGTCAGAATGCCAGCGTTGGTTCCAATGAGTTTTTTCGTTTGTTCGTTAGTCATGGCGGATTCTCGTGAAGTCATTCTGAGCGTCAGAGAGCGATACGAAGCGATGGTCGTCGCACCATCCGAATGACTCTCGTGTTGAGTCAGGGTTAAGTGAAGCGACACAGCGCTGACTAGGTGAAGGCGTGAATGAATCTCTCTGCAGGGATAACGGTGCCCGTCACAGGGGCCCGTGAGTTGACATTCTATTTGTAAAACCGAACCAACAGGCCTCCGCGTGCACGCGATGGTTATCCCCGATTTTCGGTACCAGTTTTTATGTCGAACCAGTAATCGCGATTGTCCCAGTCACGAACGCGAACCGCATCGTCGCGCAAGTCGAAGCCGTTTGTAAAGATGTCAGCACCACCGGACGACCATACGATTCGACCATCAGTCCTCAGCGCCGCGATCTCAAGTTCGCCATGAGAAATCAGCAATTCATGCCGGCCAGCATAGTAAACCCCGAAGCAAGTTGCGGAGTCAGATTCGGTTGACCAACGCATTTCTAGTGTTGGTATCGAGAGTGAGACAACGTATGGCCCAACGGCAACGAAGCAAGTGTCGTCAACGACTATCGCGGAGTGTTCGTGAACACCCGAGGCACCGCCACCAGCGAGTAGGATCACGGACGTGAGAATTCGGTCGCCATCGAAAACGGTGATCGCATGACGTGACGTTGTGGTGTAGCCCGACGTAGCATCAAGTGCAATTTCGCGATCGTACTGGCGAACATTGTCAGCAGAACCGACGCTGTAGTCAGAATCGTTCTCGATCGTAATGGCGTAGTTGTTCGCGTCGAGTCGCAGCATCGCCTAGCGCATGAGTCGGATACCGTCTAGGATCACCCGGTCCGAGCGGTTGAGCAACCATTGCCCAAGAGCCACTCGAGGACTCCGCGTGCGTCCGTTGGTTCGTCAATTTTGGTGTGGCTCTCGGAGCGACCATCGCC
>JABDKS010000565.1 GCA_013002105.1 Pirellulaceae bacterium
ACATTGCCGCGGGACTGGCGCATGCGGCCAGCCTCGGGATCTCGCACCGTGACTTGAAATTGTCCAACGTTTTGATTTCGTCCGACGGCAAGGCAAAACTGGTGGACTTCGGGTTGGCCGCGATGACCGATCGTAAAAACCCCGAACAGATGGCGGATTGTCCCAACGCTCGTGCCATTGATTATGCTGCCTTGGAACGTGGGACAGGAGTCCGCAAAGATGATCCGCGTAGCGACGTCTATTTTGCCGGCAATATGCTGTACCACATGTTGGCCGGAACGCCCGCACTAACGGAAACACGCGGCCGGCTTCAGCGTTTGAATGTCTCTCGTTTTCACGAAGTAACGCCGCTGCATGAGATCGTGCCGGATGTTCCCGGCGTCGCCAACGGAGTGGTACAGCGTGCGATGGACATGAATGTGGAAACAAGGATTCAGAGTGCTGCGGCATTGCAGGCCGAAATCCGGCGGGCGATTGAACAACTCGATCGCGGTATCACGGAGGAAGGTGGTGGCGGCGACGGTGGCGACTACGAAGAAGACGATTTGCCAACCATCGAGGGCGAAGGCTACGTGGTGATGTTGGTCGAATCGAAAGCCAACTTGCAAAACGCCGTTCGGGATCGATTGAAATCACGCGGCTATCGGGTATTGGTGATTCAAGATCCCAATCGGGCACTTGCACGATTCGTCAAGGACGAGGACCAACCGGCGGACTGCGTTATCTTTGGCGCCTCCGAACTGGGAAACCTGGCACTCGAAGCATTCAATAAATTCGCGACCGACGAGCATACGTGCGAAATCCCTGCGATCTTGCTGGTTGATCGCAGGCAGAGCAGGATTATTGGTGAAGCACGTCGCGGCGGGAAACGAACGCTGCTGGGATTGCCGTTGAAAGTGAGCGAATTGCGTGGTGCGCTGCGAAAACTATTGTCAGACGTTGAACGCCGTGAATTAGGGACGTACTGAGCCCACTGGCCACGATCTGGAAACGGCGATCGGAAAAGCACGGCCGAGTGCGATGGAGCGAGCAAAGCTGCGAACGTTTTAAATCACACCGTTTCAGCCCAGACGCTCTGGCGAACCCAGAAGAATCCGCAGGCGTCACTCAAGAATCGGCTGCAATGGGCCGATACTGTCAATCTGTTTATGGCGGTTGGAAACATTTCGAGGATCTTGACGCCTCGTCATACTTTTCCTACCTTGCCTAACCGTTACTTTGGCCTGCATGAGACATTTGCAACAAGCATTTTTATCATTGCTGTGGGTTGATCGTAGGCCAGGACCTGTCCTGGCAAAGTCCTGCCAGGACAGATCCTGGCCTACATGAAATCCAAACCGGTCAAGTGACGGATAGCAGAATCAGGCGACGTGCCCGAGCGGTCTAAGGGGGTTGATTGCAAATCAACTATCCGTGGGTTCGAATCCCACCGTCGCCTCTCTTCTCTTGGTGCAATCCATTCGATCGCACGGGCCATCGGGTCACACGGGCCATCGGGTCACACGGGCCGCCCCTGTTGGGACGCGGGTTATTGGTTGGCTCCCAACGGCTTGGCTCACGACGGGCATTTCTGCCGATGAACGAGATCGGCTACTGCAGATTGCCCGTCAATTCGCTGATGGCTTGATCGGTCCTGTCAGCGGCGTCCGACGGGATCGAATCAGTCGTGTCGATACTGACCGGGAGTGAGGTTCGCTGGGCAATCGTGGCAAACGATCCGATTTTGTAGACTCGATCTATGACGCTTGGCGCGAGCGTGGATGTCTCGGTTGAATCTTCATCCCTGACATCGCTTTTGAACAGCTCCGACTGGGCAGAACCAATGTCCAGGTGTTTTTCGTTTAAGTAATTTAGAATTTGCAGCAAATCCATTGGCGTCACATTTCCATCGCCGCTGACATCGTAGAAGAAACCGGATGGAACCGATGATGATTCGCCGCTAACCGAAGCGAGCACATCCAGCCGACTCATGACGGCCAGTGCATCGACGAGCGTAGTTTGCCCACTTCCGTTGACGTCGGTGGGTTGCAATAGATTCGTTGGGCTGTCGCCCGAGATCGAACCGAATCCCGCGGACGAATGGATGGAAAACAACTGGTCGGAGCTTTGCCCGTCGAAAATCAGCGCGTACAAGCCTTCGCTGGTCAACGCGGCGGTAAACAATCCGTCGACATAGTCACCCATAGGATTCAAATCGCGGTCGAGCATGCGGACTTGCTGCAGGAATGAGACCGTTCCGATGGGAACGACGGTCACCTGCGTATCCACATTGGCGCGGAATAGGATCGCGGTGGTTGCACCGTCGCCAGGGATCACGTGTGGCCGCGTTACCAAGTTGGGAACCAGGATTCGGGTATCCGGTCCCAAGTTCATCGAAACAGACGAAAAATCATCCTCCGACGTGTCACCGTTGTTGGGCGTGGAATCGGGATCGGATTCACTGACTGCCGTGATCTCAGCGGTGTTCGTGATGGCTCCCGTCCCAACCACCGTGGCGACAATCGACAGCGTCCGGCTCAAGTTGTCACGAATATTACCCACGTTCCAGATGCCGGTTACGGGATCGTACGTGCCTTGCCCTTCCACAGCGGAGACGAATTGCAACTGTGGTGGCAACGGCACCAAAACTTGAATGCCGCTTGCCACCCCGGGACCTTCGTTGCTGATTGTCAGATCAATCTGCACTCGATCGCCTGATTTTGGGTTGGTCGCGTCACTGGTGATTGACAGCGCAAGATCCGCAGCGGCGGGCGGCAATGCGTTGGCTGCATTGACCGTGATCAAAAAGTTATCGGTCGTGTCAGCGTCGTCTTCGTCACTGGACACGACCGTCGTGCTGATCAAACTGCCCGCGGCGGATGCTTCGGTAACAAAACCGACGGTCGCCCTTTCTCCCGGAGCCAAGTCACCCAGGGAAACGGTGACGAACCGGTTGTTACTGTCAAAACTGGCTGTACCTTGCGTGACGTCCGTGCGAACGTAGGAAACGTTCGCTGGCAGCTGTTCCGAAACAACGACGTTGGTCGCATTTCCTACGCCATTGTTTTCAATGGTGAGTTCATAGAGATAGGGTTGATTCACATCAACCGGGGCAAGTGTGCTTGCCAGCGTGACGGAAAGATCTGGCAGCAGCACAGGTTCCGCATTGACCAAAATTGCCAGCTCGTTTGCGTCATTACTGGCGTCGGGGTCATAGGTGTCGGCGCTGATTTGTGATTGGGTTCGCAACGTCTCTGGAGTACCGGGCGCGTTCATGACGACCTCGATCGTTGCGTTCGCCCCGGACGCCAAAGATCCGATATCGAACGTCAAATTCGAGCCATCTGTGGACGACGGTGTCACGCTGGACGAGACAAAGACGGCGTTGGCGGGCAGCGAGATGACTTCGCTGACATTCGCCGCAGCGTCTGGACCGTTATTGGAAACGACATAAGCAACGGTGAACGCGTCGTCAACCTCGACGTTGGTGGGTGTAACGAGTTGTTGCGTGACTGCTAAATCGGCTGCTTCGGTGATCTCAACCACGCCCGTGGAATAGCTGTACACCGGTGCGTTGTCACCGTCGCTGACCATTGCGTAGACGTAATAGTCACCCGTTGCGATGCCTTGCGTGTCCCACACGAACGATCCGTTGCCATCGGTTTCGGCCAAACCGCGGACGATCGGCACGCCGTCCATTCCGCTTGCGTCATCGTCGTAGAACAACGTCACCTCGGCATCCGAATCGGCGTCCGTCGCCGTGTATTCGATCAGCACGTTGCCCCCGCTGACGTTCTGTGCCGGCGTCACTAATTGAACGGTCGGCGCGATCGCGTTTTCCGCGGCCGCATACGTGACCGCACCCAAGCCAGTGGGATCTGCCACTTCGAGATCCCAGATGCCGGCCTCGGCACCAAACACGATGACACTTTTGCTAGTTGTATCGGTCAGTTCATCGACCACGAAGATGTCATTGGCTTCAAAGTCGGCTTCGGCGATTCGGGTTCCATCGGGTTTGATGACCACCAATGGCACGTCGGCGTTGGTTTCGGTTTCCCAGTCAGCTCCCATCAGGAACCAGGGCGTATTGGCAGGAATATCAAAGCTGCCGATGGGCGGAATGTTCTTTGCACCAATTCGCTCGACACGTCCGTCGAAGAATTTTTTTGCTCCCACGACAATCCGTGCTTCGAAGCCGAGCTTTTCAAAATTGACGACTCCCCACACCGCACCGAAGTCATCGCTGGAGTTGCCATTGTTGCTGAAATCGAACAACAGATTGCCGTTGGCGACTTGGTAGCCGCCAAACAATGGCACTTCGTTGGGGATCCCGATTTTGCCCGTTGCGCCGAAATTCACGTCAAAGTTCGACGTGACTTGGAACGAACCACTTCCGTCAAAAAGTCCATCCAAAACGTTGATGCCGCCGGCAGCTTTGAAGAACTTTTTGTCCCAGTTCAGATTGCCCGAGACATTGCCGGTCAGAATCTTGGCATTGATAATCGTGATCGTCCCTGTCCCCATCAATTCTTCGGAGGTCAGTTTGACATCCAAATCCAATCGCGCTAGGGACGTCCTGCCAAAGTCTGGAATGTTGACTTGAGGTCCTAATGTTGCGCTGATGCCACCATTGAATTCAACGGGGTCCGTGTCCGAGCTCGCAAAGTTTTCGAACGATCCTCGGAATCCTTGAAAGAACACCATCGGGTAGGCCGGGATTGCGATATTCAAATTATCGACGTCCAACGCCAGTCGATTGATCTCCAGCGGAGGAATCGGCAACTTGAATCCAAGTTCACCGGCGACGTCGACTTTGGACTTAAACGGCAACGTGATTTTTGCACCGCCGACAACATCTTTGTTGATCGTGTCCAGTTTCAGCTTCAACTCTGTCAAGCCCCAGCCTCTTGGTGGGAACGTCAGATCTGTTTCGGCAATCAGCTCCCCGATGATGTCCGGTTCACCACCTTTGATTTGGATGAAATTCATCCCGCTCAAATCCACCGTCACCTTGTCAACAGGCGATTTGGAAGGCAACTCCACCACCAGTTTGCCTTGAATCTTGATCGTGTCTTGGGCGGCGATGTATTCGATTGCAAAGTTAGAGAACTCTGCGATCGGAACGTAGCCGAACAGATTGAAGTCTTTGAAGTTTGGTAAAGAGAATTTGACACTTGGGCCCAGCGAGACACTGTTCTGAGAGATGATCAATCCGTCGGAGCCGCTGAATGCATATTCCGGCAGTCCGAGCTCTTCGGAGAGTTCGAAATTGACCCCAAGTGAGATCGTGTTTCGATTCAGTGAAATGTTCGAAAAGTCGATGTCCAATCCACCAAACCGATACTCGGACGTTCCGTTAGTCTTTGCATCAGTGAATGCGGACGAATTGCCTGTCTTGAATGGGATTTCAAAACTGCCGGTAAAGATCGGTTTGGTCAGCACCTCGCCTTCGCCGATCAACGAATAGACCTCGCCGGCAATCTTCATGCTCGAATCGTTGTATTCTGCGGTAGCGTTTTCGATCCGAAGCATTTGGGCAATGCCGTCAGTACGACCAACAAGGACCGTTCCGGTCGCCTTGCAAATATCTTTTCCAGCCGGATCCTTGGCTGATTCGAATTCGCCACCAACGACCGACAAGTCAAATGGTTCAGGGTTGCCGCACGAATTAGCTGTCGCGGTGTAGTTCCATGCAGTGCCCGAATCGTTGGTCGCTACGATGATTTCGACAAAATCACTGTTGCCGGTGGGCACTTGGACGGTGCCGGACCGACGACCCCCGGTGAATCCCGTTTCAAAAAGGTTTTTGCCTTCGTAACGAATGATGAAGTTGTCAGGGATCGAAAAATGCTCGTACTGATAGTCAATGGTCCCACCACCATTGCCGGCCAACTTCAGTTGCATTTGACTACCCTCGAATCCGCCGCTATCCGAGATCGTGTTTCCTTGTTCGCCTTGCGCGACGTGGTCAATCAATACATCGTGTTGATCGTCCACCGGCGGGTCGACTAAAGGGATATCAAAAACCGCGGACGCCAGAACTTCACGCCGTTCGAGAGTTTCGAATCGTATGGTGCGGTCTGGATGCCTGCGCAGTTTTCGAGTCTTCATTTGTTATCCCTCTCGCGGTCCCGTTGTGAATCACCCTGTTAGAGGTGTCAACTTAGGGAGTCGGAATTGGGATTGCAATTTTGCCGGGTCTCTCGCGATTCGATATTAATGAAAGATTGTTAGGAGCCTGTGCAAATGAACACGTAATTGTTTAAGGAATGCTCTGTCCTGCAATAGAAACCTTATAGGTGGTTTATTGTTGGTCAGTTGCACTTACGCCGTGCAGAAAGAATTGTTTTCCTGAGCGAGTGATAGATCGCGATCGGTGTGCAGGCGGTTGTATTGTTTTGCATAGCCACGCTTTGATAAATCGTTTATCGCCAAGCGTCTTTGTTGTCGATTCAACATGGCGACCAGTCGTTGTTCCGATCGCCAGTGTGTCCGATCGTCCGTGGCCCCAGGATTCAGTTGACTGTGTTGGTGTGGTTTCGACATTGATAAGTCGGCGTCGAGCAGTTGTCTTGCTTGATCACTCGACTGCTGAGCGGGTCTCGACTGCGAGCCGCTTGGCAAATCGTGCGCCTGGCCGACCTGCGATGCGACGAAGCCGCATGCGAGTCACCGTCGAATGCATCGCGCAATATGACTTCGGTCGCAACGGTCACCAGATGATCGATGGCGAGTCTTGTGTCGAACGTCGAGTCTTGTGTCGAACGTCGATCGTCAAAGTTTGATTTCAGTTTCATGCTTTCAAACGCGCCGTGAAGAATGATACGGACAGTGGCTTGAACAAGATTTCGACGTTCA
>JABDKS010000570.1 GCA_013002105.1 Pirellulaceae bacterium
CTTGCGCTATAAAGCCGCTTGGATGCATGTGTGAAGATCGCTCTAGCAAGCGTTTTGTTTCGCACTACAAACGTCTGGATGGATTCGTATCACACGACATCGACAGGCCGTTCGATGACGAAACAACCGCTGCTAAGCTGAAGATTCTCTCAGAATTCGCCCTGAATTCTGCATCGGCAAGCCCCGGTAACTATTCTGAAGGTCGAAGTTTGCTGCGCTGCGGGGGATGGATCGCAGCACTGCTGGGATCCTTTGAGGACGCTTGTGGGGAAAGGTTTGCGCATCGGGGAGGTGCACAGGGATAGCTATGCGATTTGTGTGTGTATCCGTATTGACGCTCTGTCATCTGTTCATCGGCAATGTCGATGCGCAAAGCCAAGTCGCGGCCAAGCCGATTGTCGGGTTGCGCGATAATCGTCCAGACGATTACGCACTGATCGACGCGCGGATCGTCGTCCAACCAGGACAGACACTTGATCGTGCCACCGTCCTGATCGAAGACTCGGCAATCATCGCCGTGGGAACCGATATCGAGGTTCCCGCAGGGTTCATGTCCATTGACTGTACTGGGCGGACAATTTATCCGGGCCTCATCGATGCGTGGAGCGAAGTCGATGTCCCTAGTCCCGATCCCAAGTCCGCGACCCATTGGAATCCGAACGTCACGCCGGAGAGGTCCGCTCACCCGGTTGCCATCACCAACGTCGGTGATCGTAGCAAACTGCGTAGTCAAGGTCTGACACTACGAGTGGTCGCGCCACGAGGCGGAATTATCAAGGGCGGTAGCTCCGCCGTGTTATTGGGTGATCCAGAAAGCGGACGGTCACTGTTGAAACAATCGGTTTGGCAACATCTGCAATTGACCGTCCCGCGAGGAAAGTCTCGCAGCAAGTACCCCAATTCGCCCATGGGCGCCACCGCACTGGTGCGACAAGCATTCTACGACGCCCAATGGTATCAGGACGCATGGCGGACGCACCGGGCGCGGCCCAGTCTGCCGCGACCGGACACCAATCTTGCTCTGGCCGAGTTGGGCGATGCGATTGCGAATGACACATTTGTGATTGACGCGGCCAACGAACGGATGGCACTACGAGCGCAAGGGATCGCCAATGAGTTTTCGCTGCAAGCTATCCTGCGTGGATCGGGCCGCGAGTATCGCGAAGTCGATTCCATTGCGGCGACAGGACGCCCCATCCTGGTACCCGTCGCGTGGCCCGAGAAACCAAACGTATCGACCGCCAATGCCGCTCGCAGCACCACGCTGCAAGAGTTGATGCACTGGGATCTTGCGCCGGAGAATCCAGCGCGGCTGGTCAACGCCGGCGTGGAAATCTGCCTGACCACGGACTCGCTGGAGAACCCAGCGGACTTTCTCCAGAGTGTCCGGGTCGCGGTCAAACGCGGATTGGATCCCGACGTGGCCTTGGCAGCCCTGACAACGACGCCTGCAAGACTGATAGGAGTCGACGACACCGTCGGGCGGATTCAGAGCGGAATGTTGGCGAACCTGGTCGTCGTCGATGGAGATCTGTTCGACGATCAGACCAAGGTGCTGGAGACCTGGGTTGCTGGCACGCAATTCGTCGTCAACGCACCGGATTCGGCCAAGGACGATGCGTTGATCGGGCGATGGCTTGTGAAATTCAAATCCGATGGCAAATCGCTATCGCTAAATTTAGACATCGCCCACAAGGACAAGAAACTAACCGGCCAACTGATCGATGCCGGCACCCCACAGCCTCGCGCCCAAGAGACAAACGCCCAAAACAAAAACAACAAAGACAAAAACGAAGGGAGTGACGGCGATGCGGATGACGACATCGAGCGGGAGACAGTAGACGACGATGCCGATAGGTCGACTCCAAGAGAACCAACGACACAGCCTGCAGCAAAGCTAACCAAAGTCGTCCGAGAGAGTGATCGCATGACGGCGCTGGTACGCCTGCGCGATGTGGACGATGAACTCTCCGACGGACTCTCCCGATTGACGCTCGTGACGGTGGACGAAGACGACGACGTAACGACCCTGTTCGCCGAAATTCGACTGCCCAACGGAGTGACACTCCATCCTGCCGTCCAATTTGTCAAGGCAGAGCCAGGGGATGCATCGGACAATGACGAAACGGATGCGGATCAAAAGAAGCCCAACGCGGAAGAGCCCGATGCTGATGTACCCGCGGCCGAAGTGCCCGACGGCGAAGTGCCTGACACTGAAAAGCCCAATGCGGAAGAGCCCAACAGCAACGAGTCAGACGGGAAAGAGATCGACGAACTCGATTCGCATCCATCCACTGAGATCCTCTATCCGCTGGGCGCCTATGGTCGCACAGAATCCGTCGCGGCTCATCCAACCACGTTGTTTCGAGGCGCTACGCTGTGGACTTGCGAACAAGCCGGCATCATTCAAACCGGTGATGTTTTGATTCACGATGGCAAGATCGCCGAGGTCGGCGAGCAACTGATCGCGCCACGCGATTGCCAAATCATTGACTGCCGTGGCAAACACATTACGCCTGGTTTAATCGATTGCCACAGCCATATGGGAACCGATGGCGGCGTCAACGAATCGGGACAAGCCGTGACAGCGGAAGTCAGAATCGGTGACTTCATCGACAATTCCGACATCAATATTTATCGGCAGTTAGCCGGCGGATTGACGATCGCAAACGTCCTCCATGGCTCGGCCGTTCCCATCGGTGGGCAAAATCAGGTCATCAAACTGCGGTGGGGCCAAAGCATGGATGGATTACGTATGAACGAAGCCCCCGCTGGGATCAAATTTGCATTGGGCGAGAATGTCAAACGCAATGAGAGCCGTTATCCCAACACGCGGATGGGTGTTCAACAGATCATTCGGGATCAATTACTCGCCGCTCGCCAATACGATGCGGCTTGGCGCCGCTGGCGGTCAGGTCAGCGCGACTCGCTCCCGCCACGCAGGGACTTGCAGGCCGAAGCGATGTCCGAGGTCCAACGAGGCGAGCGATGGATCCACTGCCACAGTTACCGCCAAGACGAAATCGTGGCGACGCTGGACGTGTTGGATGAATTCGGGATTCAAATCGGAACGCTTCAGCACATTTTGGAGGGCTATAAAGTCGCCGATCGAATCGCCCAACACGGTGCGACCGCGTCGGCGTTTTCGGATTGGTGGGCCTACAAATTCGAAGTCTTCGATGCGATCCCTTACAACGGCGTCCTGATGCATCAGCAGGGCATCGTCGTTTCATTCAATAGTGATGATCGTGAACTCGCGAGACACTTGAATACCGAGGCCGCGAAGGCGATCAAATATGGTGGGCTCAGCGAGGAAGAGGCGTTGAAGTTCGGCACTCTGAACCCGGCCAAACAGCTACGCATTGATGATTTCGTCGGATCGATCACCGTTGGCAAACATGCCGATCTGGTCATCTGGAATGGTCCACCCCTTTCGACACTGTCCCGATGCGAACAGACGTGGATTGATGGGCAACGATACTTTGACCGCAAAACGGATGCTCTGTTACGCCAACGCGACCAAGCTTTGCACGCCCGATTAGTTCAAAAGGTCATGGCGGACAATGACAAACCATCGGGCGCGAAAAAGAAAGAAGTCGCCGAAGAGGATCGCTGGGCGCGGCACGATACTTATTGTGGAGCCCATGGTCAGTCCGGCCACGTACACACCAACTGGGAGCGTGGACGATGAATATCCGATCGACCGCCTCGCTTCTGATCGCAATCAGCATTGCCTGGCACGCTGCGGGGCACGACCAGATTCCCGGCAGTGCACAATCCAAGCCCATTGTGATCCGTTCTGCGACGATCCACATCATCGACGGTCCGGCAATCGACAACGGATCGGTCGTATTTGTGGACGGCAAAATCACCGCGGTCAGCAAAAAGGTGGTGGTTCCGCCCAAGACGATCGAGATCGATGCGAAGGGTTTGCACGTCTACCCCGGCCTGATCGAATCGATGACCGACATTGGACTGCGTGAAATCAGCAGTATCAGCGCCACGGATGATCGAACTGAATTTGGTGATCGAAATCCCAACGCCAATGCGCTGGTCGCCGTGAATCCCGACAGCGAATTGATTCCCGTGGCGCGGGCCGGCGGTGTCTTAATCGCCATGACCGCACCGCGAGGTCGATGGATTCGCGGCCAAGCGTCCGTGATCCAACTGGATGGATGGACGGCCCGCGACATGAGCCTGCGGTCCGCCGCCGGACTGTACGTCGACTGGACCGCGATGGAACCCCGCGATGACGACGAAAAAAAGCGAATCGAAAAAAGAACGGAAAAGCACTCCCAGCTCGACGCCTTGCTGGAAGAAGCACGGCGGTACCGCAAAGGCCGGGACCATCGCCCCGAACGAACCGCAACGGATCTAAGACTGGAAAGCTTGTTGCCGGTGCTTGATGGCCACCTGCCAGTGATTGCAGAAGCCAACGATCAAGCAACCATCGAATCGGCGGTCGCTTATTCGCAGCGACAGAAACTGAAATTGATCATCTACGGCGGATACGATGCGCCGCAATGCGCGCAACTGTTGAACCAGTACGGTGTCCCCGTCATCGTCGCCGGGACACATCGGCTGCCCGCGCGTCGCAATGACCCGTACGACGCGGCCTACACGCTGCCGTCACGGTTGCGTCAATCGAAAATCAAATTCTGCATCGGCGGTGCCGGCGCCGGCAGCCCCGGGGGAGCCGCGAGCGCTCGTAACCTGCCCTATCACGCGGCAACGGCCGTAGCTTACGGTTTGCCCCACGCAGATGCCGTCCGTGCGATCACGCTGTCGGCGGCCGAAGTCCTGGGGATCGCCGATCAGGTTGGTTCAATTACCGAGGGAAAGGATGCAACGCTGATCATCGCTGACGGCGACATCCTGGAGTCCGGCTCCAACGTCACTCAGGCTTGGATCCAAGGTCGCGAAGTCGACTTGGGCAGTCGCCACAAAACGCTGTACCAGAAATATCGCAAAAAATATTCGCAGTGAGTCGATGTGAAACCAGACCGCTGGGTGATCAAGGCGCCGGGTGATCAAGACGCTGGGTGATCAAGACGCTGGGTGACCCAGATCGCGGCGATCGTTTACCAGGTCGCAAACCAATCGGCCATGGAAAGTCGCAGGTCGTCACGACTTTTGTCGATCGACTGATTCAGTTTGCCGACCAGCCGTTCGTTCTGCTTTTTCAAAAACACGTCGCGGACGACACGCTCCATCATCTCGCCCCACTCCTCGGCGACATCACCACCAATCTTGCTGACCCGATCGACCTCGAAGTCTTTGAGGTGCAAAACGGCATTTTGAATTTTTGGATCGATCACCAAGGCCGGTGGAACCTCCGCATAGTCGGCCAGAAAAGCCAACGACGCGATGGAATCTAACTGAACACGCATTTTTCCGTTGACGCTCAGGCTATACCACTGCACGCCACGATTCCAACGCTCCACGCGAGCGGTGAATCGCATCGGCGCCACCACCGACGATTCAATTTGCCAATGTGCGTTGGTCGGCGCCGTGTTGGCTATCCCCGTCTGCAGGTCACCGGTCTTCATGACGCGATGAATCGTGGCGACCACCGCACTGGACCGGTGATCTGTCTCTTTGCCCGCTTCGGGTAATATTAACTCGTATTTGATCCAACGGCCGTGTCGAAGCTCTTTGATCCGCCGGTCGGCTTTCATCAACAAACCATCGCGTTTCCATTTCATCCCCAACCACACGCCCTTGGTCTCGCCCCAATCCTTGTCTCCCTGATACACCCTGGGCGACTTTCGGATTGCCAGTTCGGCAAGCCACTGAATGCTCGAGCGAGCCTGTGCCTCACTGATTGCAAACGACGTCGTATGCCGCGTGGCCGGTAGACGCTGCTGGGTGTCCGGCGGATGGATCGGAGTTCGATCCGGCGACGCTAAGATCAGTGGACCATCGGCAATAGCGGTACCTGCGATCGTGATCAGCAGTAGAAAACTTGCTACGTAAAAAAAAACAAATCCCGGGCAACGCACTGGTTGCTCGGGATTCGTTGGGCTCGTTCTATCAATGTTGACGAATCTGCCAACCTGATTCAAAAAACAGCTTGCTGTCTGATGGACTAGCGATAAACCACGGCAAAGTAGACTCCGTCGCGGCCCGTTGCCATCGCGGCGCCCGCATATCGCATGTTCGGATCGGACGTGTAACAAGCCGAGACTCCTCGAGGTGCATATGAGCTGGACCATCCAACCCCTTCGTAACGCCCTGGCGAGAAGGATCCCGGAGGATGATTCTTCAAACCCATCGACGCCATCTTTTGGGCACGACGCTGGGCCACTGCCTGGAGCGAAGGATCGAAAGTCAGTTGGCGGACTCCCTGACGAGCCCGTTGTGAATTGAGCATCCCAAGAACATTGCGGATGCCGCCAGAGGAATGCGAGCTTGTGGTGGCTTGAACCACGGGCGAGTAACTGCCCGAATGATAGCTCGTGTGTTGTACGCCGGAGCTCTGCATAGGACTGGAAGCCTGCGTAGCCGAGGTCGTGCTGGCGGGACGGGTATGCACGCGTCCGCACTTGGGACAAACGTAAGTCGACGAAGCCACGGCCGGCGCGACGCCTTGAGCGACCAGGTCGCTGGGGCTGCCAAAGGTGATCCCAATCGTAAAGGTTGCTGCCAAGATTGCTAAAGTACGCAACGTTTTGGTCTCCTAAGAAGTAGCGAAAAGTGTGGGAAATCCACTCATAGCGAGCGGAATCGCCAGCAACGACAGCTGGTGACCGATTCCAAACAAACTCGCCAAGGCCAAACAGGATGGAGATCTATCCGGTCAGGTAAAGGGGATCGAGATTGCGAATTAAGAAAAATGGGAAATATAGGACGAATGGCATAGCCGCTAATCGAGAGCCTGCCAGTACTTGCGCCACCAAACCGATCTCAGCCGATCCCAAAAGAAAACTTTTCGCGTAATTGAAAATGAGTAATCTGGGCAATTTAAGGGGCGGGTAGTGCAAGGAATGCCCACCGCCCGGTGCCGTCGCCCAGATCTCGCCGAGGTGAGATTCTGAGCGTTTCATCGGGACCGATCGCGACGGCCGACTCAGGCTCTGCAACAAACTCCAGGCGATCCGATATCCGGTAGGAACACCCAATCCAACCAACGGGCGATTTGCTACGACACGCAAAATCAAAACGTAACCCCTGCTCACGTTGTTCGACGCTGATGCTCCAGTGACTCGTCCCAGCGGCGCCCACACCCAGCACGACGGGCGCGCCGTTAATCTCTTCGAGCGATAGTTGCTGTAGCGGTGGAGACGGCGGCCAAGCGGATTCTGCATCGCCTTCGACGCTGGCGACTGTTTGGCCATCAGGCAGAACAAAACGGTGGCCATAACGGTCACCATTCCAGTGAAATTCAACACGCAACAATCCGTCGGCCGACGCGACAGTAACACTGGGCGGACTTGGTACAACCATCACGCGGTGGCTTGCGCTGACGTGGGCAAATTGTCAAACGCCGCTAACAGTTTCAGACCGTCCGCCTGACTTTTCTCAGGGTGAAACTGGGTCGCGTAGAGATTCTCGCGCCAGACCATCGCACAAAAATCGCCGCCATAGTCACATGAAAGCGCCACAACACTCGGATCGGCCGGTCGAACGTAGTAGGAGTGCACAAAATAAAAGTGAGTTCCGTCGGGAATGTCGCTCAAGATGGGAGCTTCGCTACAACGCGTCACGGTATTCCATCCCATGTGCGGAACCTTCATCGTCGACGGCAGGTCGAATCGAACCACTTCACCGGGCAGAATTCCCAATCCGACGTGTTCGCCATGCTCGAATCCTCGGTCGAACAACAATTGCAGACCCAGGCAGATGCCCAGAAAGGGTCGGCCGGAGTCGACGAAGTCACGAATCGGGCTCGCTAGATCACGCCGGTTCAGTTCGTCCATTGCGTCACCGAAGGCGCCGACGCCGGGCAAAATCAACTTCTCCGCGTTAGCGATTTCGTTGGGGTCCGAACTGATCGTCGCTGTTCCGCCGACCCGCTCGATCCCCTTTTGGACACTCCGCAGATTGCCCATTTGGTAGTCGACGATGGTGATCATTTGACTGGTCATTTGATGAATGAATGCTGCAATCGTAAGCGTACCGAATTCGGCCCCGCAAACAGAGCCCCAACGTACCGCTGGGCTACAAAACCATAGCGGCACGCAAAATGGCGTTGAGGTTCGCGATCGCGCTGGCCCGCACCTCGGTCGTTGACCGCACGGCAAGTCTGCAAACCCGGCAAATCTCGCGTGTGGGCGATCCCGCTCGTCGTTGGCAATTTCTGCTGTGGCGTCTAACATCCTATTTCACTGGCTTCGTCGCGATCAATCGTCCGACCTGATCCGTCGTCAAGAAACGCTCCCTCTGGCCCGTCCCATGACCCATCCTCTGGAACCACTTTCGCGTCTGATGCAGACGCTAACCGAGCGTGCTCGGTCGCGTCCGGCAGGGTCCTATACGACGAAGTTGATGGAGGGTGGAACGGCAAAGATCGGCAGCAAAATTCGTGAAGAGGCCGCGGAATTGATCGAGGCGGCCGACGAAACGGGCGACGATGCACGAGACCACTTTGTCTACGAAGCTGGCGATTTGATCTACCACACCCTGGTGATGTTGGCCTATCGAGGGGTCGATCTGGACGAAGTGGCGGCCGAATTGGCTCGCCGCGAGGGCACCTCGGGATTGGTCGAAAAAGCTAATCGTGACAAAGACGCCGACGACAATGACACCAATCAAACCATCCATTCGTGAAGACTTGGCCATCACGATTTGGCCCTGACGCGATACGCAAGAGCAACAGAAATTGGAATCTCCAGATAACTTACGAATCGGATTACCCAGCAAAGGTCGCTTGAGTGAAATCTCCGGCGACCTGCTCAAACAGGCTGGGCTGAATTTCCGCCGACAAAGTAGGGGACTATTCGCCAAGGTCAGCGGACTGCCGGTTGAATTGATTTTTTTGCGCACCGACGATATTCCGACGTTGTGCGCCGAAGGTGCCATCGACATGGGCTTTACCGGCAGTGATTTGGTTCAAGAGTCTCAAGTCGATGTCGAGACACGGATGAATCTTGGCGGCGGTCGCTGT
>JABDKS010000539.1 GCA_013002105.1 Pirellulaceae bacterium
TTGATCTTGGCCAAGATGTCCCAGCCGAGTTGTTGCACCTGCAAATCGCTGCTTTCGGTCGCGTTGATAAACGTCTCCAATGATTTCTCTTGATCCAGCACTGCAAGTACTTTTAACGCCGCCGGCACCAGATCGCTGCTTGGCGAAAGTTTGACCGAGCGCGCCAACTGAACCGCCAACACCGGATCCAAACGTGATAGAGCCGTCAATGCGTTGGCACGCATACTGGCAGATTGCGAATCGTCGCGAACACGTTTGGACAATTCCGGCGCAATTTTCTTGATGCCCAACTTCGATGCGACGTCAATCATATTCTCACGAACCGTCGAATCAGTGATCATCAACGAATCGATATGCGGCAGCAGTGCTGTTCCCGCAATTTTCGCGTCTCGTGGGTCCAGCGGTCGGTAGGCATTCAAGACGCGATCACGCGGATCCGGCTTGGCCCATTGCGACAACATGGCCAGTGCCTCGGAACGCATTTGGATCGGTGCTTTCGCATTCGCGGTGTACTTGGCGACCCGCTGTGCCGCCTCGACCGTACCCACTCGAAAATTCGCATTCAGTGAGCGCCGGATGAACGATAAGTCTTTGGAACCGTTGTCCAAACGATCAGCCAGTTGTGGCAAACTGACCGCAATTGGCACATCGTGAATCGCTCGGGCCGCTTCGGCTGCAACCAATGGCTCCGAATCATCCAAAAAATCACTCACGGAACCACTCTTCAAACGGCGAAGCGCGACGACGGCCGTTCGCCGAACCGAAACATTTTGATGACTCTTGAGTTGGACGATCAAGTTCGGCTTGGCCGCTCCGACCAGAAACATCATCCCCGCGTGACGCAGCGCGGGATCGGTGTTGTCGTTCTTTGCCAACATGGCCACAACTGCCGGCATCGATTCAGAATCCTTTAACTGCCCCAATGCCATTGCTGCAAAGTACCGCACTCGTGGCGAATCATCGACCAATGCCTTTCGCAACGCGGGCAGAGCATCCGCATCGGTTCGCTCTCCTGCAACCTTTGCAGCGGCAGCTCGCACGAATGGATCGGCGTCGATCAGCAACGGACGAATCGACTCCAGCGCCGAAGCACGCTTGTCTTCGTGGAGTCGCGCGATTTGATCGAGTCCCCAAATCGCATGCAGCCGCGACTTTCTCTCGCCCTCCGATTCCTGTGCGACCCCCGTCAAGCGTGGCACGTCCGTACGACGAGCCAATTCCCATTGCGACTCCAATCGCACTCGACGATCCAAATGTCGCAAATCGTCCGCCAATTGGTCGGCATCACGACTGGTCCAATCGGATGGCAGCAGTTGCTGAACTTCTTCGACAATCTCGCTTTTGACATGGTTCGGATCGGTTAGGCGATAAATGCGGCCTTTCCCCAAACCTTCCCAACCATCCACCCAATCACTTACATAGATTGCACCGTCGGGTCCGAATGCCACATCGGTGGCTAAACAGGTCCAAATTGGTTGATCGTCTTCGGCCAATTTGTAAAACGCGCCGTCGGGATCGAGTCGGAAAGAACGTACACCGCTGTTGCTCGGTCCGCCGCGAAAGTCACAAATCAAAAATTGATCGTTCAGCTGATCACCAAAACCGGTTCCTGGATAATATGCCAAGCCGCTCGGACCGTCGGTGAAATTCGCGATCGGCGGGACGATGTAAGCAGGTTGCTCGTTGTGGAACGGCTCCCAAATCTTTTCCTGATTAAACGGTCCGCGATCGGGTAGATACTGGTAATGCATCCGCCAACCCGTGTCACCACCGCGCAGGATATGAACGATCCGAGCCATATCGCCGCTGTCACTGTTGTTGTCCACCGAAAACAGGTCGCCGACATCGTTGAACGCTAACTCTTGCGGGTTACGCAAACCATTGGCGAAGACTTCCAGTCCGGTTCCGTCCAACTCGCAACGGAACACCGCACCAACTGCTGGATTGGAAATCAATTGGCCATCGGTGGTCATGATGTGATAACCACGATCCCCGATGCTGAAATACAGTCGGCCATCGGGGCCCATCATGATGCCGTGCATGTCGTGTCCGCGAAACGCGACCCGCACGCCGTAGCCATTGGAGAGTACGACGCGCTCATCCGCTTTGCCATCATCGTCCTTGTCGACCAGTTTCCACAGTTTCGGAATACAGGTGTAGTAAATGTCGCTACCGCGGACCAAGACGCCAGCCCCGGTCCCTTCTTCGATGTGATGGAATCCATCAGCGACGACCTGGCTCTCGTCGGCCTTACCGTCGCCATTGGAATCTGTCACACGGCGGATGCGATCGTCATGTTGGGCGTAGGTGACGGCGGCATCGCCCAATAGTTTCTTGTGATAGTTGATTCGATCTTGAACCGTCTCAGCAGCCAAATCAGCCAAGACCCACTGTTCATCGTGTGCGCGGTTGTCGGTAACGCCGCGGTTTTGACGAAACGATTCACACACGAACACTCGCCCACGATGGTCGATATCAAAGGCAACCACATTGGCAACGTCCGGTTCGGCCGCAAACAGTTGGATGTTCCAGCCATCGGGAATCGTGATTCCCGCCATCGACTGCTCCGCTTCGTCGGATGCCTCGCTGACGTCCGGTGGCACCGGTTTGACCGCGTCCAAATCGATCGCATAAATCGACCGCATCGTACAGTTGGTGAACAGCAGCAGACCCAATGCGATCACGCCACAGCAGCAAAACCGCCCAGCGATGACGTGAATTAGCAAACTGTAGGAATTGGACGAAAACCGACTCGGCATACTGTTCTATCTCGCTGGTTGTGACTTCTGTTCATTCCACGGGGGACGCGCGTCGGATGTTGATCGGAATAACAACTGCCGCGCTCGGGGGTGCAAAGCTTAATCCGTCTTTGCCCCAATCGCACTCGTACGGATTTGGGATGCCGTCTTAATGGATGAAACGCGTCAGCGTTGGGGCGGGGTCAAAGGCCTAGGCGGGCAGTTCGCGGCGGTCCGAATTCGGGTCGGGTGTGCGTGACTGGGGCAGACCGGCTAGACTTTCACTATTGATCTTTTCACACCCACACCATGGTACTCGCACTACCGGTCGGTTGACAAGATTTACGCGTCGAGCGACGCGGCATTTGACAGAATAAACCTAGCTCGCCTGTTCCCAATTTCACCGCGCTGACGACCGTTATGACGGACCCTTCTGCTAACCATCCCAACGGCGGACCGGACGATCCAGAAGTCCCGATCCTGGCGCGTGTGGTTGACGATCAAGCCGACCTGACCAGTTCGTCGGAGGATGCTACGGCGATCGGCGAGGATGCCAAAACCGACGGCGCCAAAAC
>JABDKS010000594.1 GCA_013002105.1 Pirellulaceae bacterium
TTCTTGGCCGCCGCAGCCTTCTGCATTTCGTTTTTCTTCTCGTCGCTCTTAAACAACTTAAAACGACTGGGGACCAGCCGGGGTGGCCAATGGTTGTTGCTCTGTTCGACGTCGGCGGTCTGTCGCCGTGGATCGAGCACCAGTCGGACGATTTCCTTGTCCGACACGATCAGTTTATCGACCTGCTTGCCATTGCGACGCCAGATCTCGGCCGGGAACTCCAGCAGTTCGCTGGTATCGTCGTCGTAGTGCACACGCAGGATGATTGGCATGACCAGTCCACCCAGGTTTTCGAATCGGATCACATAAAAATTGGTCGTCCGTCGCAACAGTGCACGTTGTTCGCTGTCCAAACCATCCAGGAATTTTTGATACGTTTTGCGGTCGGATTCCTGCACCTTGTCGGGATCATAATCGGGGCCGTTGTAGTAGTCCTTGAGACCCGGTTGCCAATCGATCCGCTTGGGTAGTTCCTTGTTTCGCTCCTTGCTGACGGTTGGTTCCTTTTCGTCTTTGGTTTTGCGTTTGCGTTCGGCCGATTCATCGGGATCGCCGCTGTCGATTTTGTACCAGCGGACATCGTCGATCGCGATATCAACATGATCGGTGCTGTAGAACCATCCCCGCCAGAACCAGTCCAGATCGACACCCGACGCGTCTTCCATCGTGCGAAAGAAATCCGACGGCGTCGGGCGCTTGAACTTCCACCGACGTGCATACTCGCGAAATGCAAAATCAAACAGCTCGCGACCAAGAATCGTTTCACGCAGCACATTCAGCGCGGTGGCGGGCTTGCCATAGGCGTTGTCGCCAAAGTTCAGGATTTCCTCGCTGCCGGTGACGATCGGTCGTTGTCCGCCACCTCGCATGTAGGGGACAATTTTTTCGGGATCGCCCCGCCGCGACGGATAATCGTCTTCCCACTCCTGTTCGGCCAAATACTGCAGGAACGTGTTCAGGCCTTCGTCCATCCATGTCCATTGGCGTTCGTCGCTGTTGACGATCATGGGAAAAAAATTGTGGCCGACTTCGTGAATCACGACCGAGATCAGTCCGTAGTTGGTGGCCTTGCTGTACGTACCATCTTTCGCCGGCCGCGGTCCGTTGAAACAGATCATCGGATACTCCATCCCATAGACCGGTCCGTTGACGCTGATGGCGACCGGATAGGGATAAGCGAACGAGTAGCGACCGTAGACCTGCAACGTGTGCGCGATCGCTTCGGTCGAATACTGACTCCACAACGGTTCGGCTTCGTTGGGATAAAACGACATCGACAGGACGTTTCGGCCGTCCACGTCCACTCCCAATGCGTCCCAAATGAATTTGCGGCTGGCGGCAAACGCAAAGTCGCGCACGTTCTTTGCGGCGAAGATCCAGGTCTTGGTGCCCTTGTCTCGTTTACTCTCGTTCGCTTTGGCTTCCTCGGGCGTAATCACAAACACCGCCTTCTTGGCCGTCCTTGCCTTTTTCAATCGCTCGGTCCATTCCGGCTTCATCACCTCTTTGGGATTCTGCAGCTCACCGGTCGCCGTCACGACCATGTCCTGTGGTGCGGTGATTCGTACGCGGTAGTCGCCAAACTCCAACGTAAACTCGCCGCGGCCCAGGAACTGCTTATGTTGCCAGCCCGTGTAGTCCGTGTAAGCGACGACGCGAGGATAGCACTGGGCGATTTCGTAGATGTAGTTCTTGTCGTCTTCAAAGTACTCGTACCCGCTTCTTGCACGAATGACTTTGGCGTCGTTGATGTTGTAGGAGTATTCGATATTCAGCAGAGTCGTTTGGCCGGGTGCGAGCGGTTTTGGCAAATCGACTCGCATCATGGTTTTGACGACGGTGTGCTGCATCGCAGCCCCTTTGGCGTCGGTCACCGAATCAATCTTATATCCACCGTCAAACGACATGCGGCTGAAGATCGATTTCATCGTGCTCAGCGGGATGCGCGAGTCCAACGAGGGCGCTGTGGCGACTTTGGCGGCATCCGAGTCGGGCTTGAAAATATTCTGATCCAACTGCAGCCAAACGTAATTCAACGTGTGGGGGGATCGATTGTGGTAGGTGATCTTGGAGACACCGTGGAGGCTTTGGTTCTTGTCGTCCAACGTGATGTCGATTTCGTAATCAGCACGTTGTTGCCAATAGTGGGGTCCGGGCGCACCCGATGCGGTGCGGATCGTGTTGGGCGTGGGCAGCCAAGAGTCGATCTGAAAAAATCGGTCCGTCGTGTCAGTGTGTTTGCCGTTGGGCAGAAACTGCGCGTGCACAGTGCCGGCGCTGTTGAAAAGCGAATCGCATCCGAGCAATACGAAAAAGGCGACGAACAGAACGGAGTGCGAGAATCGAGACACGGGCAAATTCAAAAAGTGGCGTTGAGTGCGGTAGATCGGATGCGGTAGATCGGATGCAGTAGATCGGATTTTGCGCAAATGAGCAGAAATGGGGCGGGCATGGGTGACGCGAAACGACGTCGTTGGCGACAATGGGAACGATTGGACCGGAGTGATGTTTGGAGCGTCAACCAGGTGGCTGGTGCAGCCGCCAACGGAAAAGGCGGTCAGGATCCGGTCTGCAACGTCGGCTCGATTTTAATCGGGTCGATTCGACCAAATGGGGTCCGGCGCGGGATTGTGGTAGAACTCCCGTCCGAATTGCTTTCCAGGACGTTTGACTGTGACGAATTTGAGCTCTGAAGACCTGACGGTTGGGTATTGCACCAACGTACACGCTGGGATCGACCTGCCAGCGATTCAAGCGAATTTGGATCAGTATGCCGTCGCCGTACGCGATCACCTGCTGCAAGATGCCAGCGACACCACCGCCGGGTTACGGCCCGATCAACCGCTCGGGGTGGGCCTTTGGATCCCGGACGCGGCCTCGCGCGAATTGGCTGGCGGGACTGCGGCGGTGGATTTCGCATCGTTCCTGCAAGATCGACAGCTCAATGCGTTTACCATCAACGGCTTTCCGTTTGATAATTTCCACCAGGATGTCGTCAAGCACCGTGTTTACTTGCCGACGTGGGGACATCGCGAGCGATTGGAATACACGCAGCGTCTTGCCGATATTCTGTGCAAGATTTTGCCCGACTCGCAAGCCGTTGGATCGATCAGCACCTTGCCGATTGGATGGCCCCACAATCCCAACGACGATTCAGGAATTTCGGCGGCAGCCGATTTGCATGAGCGCGCGGGAGGTCATTTGCGCGAAATGGCGGATTATCTGGCCGGCCTTGAGTCGAGAACCGGCCGTCGGATCGTCGTCGCGATCGAACCGGAACCTGGCTGCGTCCTGGATACGACGGATGATGTGATCGAATTTTTTGATCGACATTTGCCCGACAAGAACCACCGTCGTTACCTGACGGTATGCCATGACGTGTGCCACGCGGCTGTGATGATGGAACGTCAGGCCGAAGTGATCGGCCGATTTGCCGCCGCAGGAATTGGGATCGGCAAGGTGCAAGTCAGCAGTGCAATCGTCGCGATGTGGCAATCCATGTCAGTGGGTCGACGCGCCGAAGCCTTGGAACAATTGGCCAAATTTGCCGAAGACCGCTATTTGCATCAGACGGGACGACGCGACATCGACGGACAATTTTCGCTCGCCGAGGATCTGCCAGAGTTGATTCGCCAAGCCAGGGAAATCCCGCCTGAGAGTTTTGGCGATGATCGATGGGTCGTCCACTTTCATGTGCCGATCTTCTTAGAACGATTTGGGCATTTGACGACCAGTCATGATGACGTGCGTGAGTGTTTGCGAACCTTGATCGGCGATCGGGGCTCCAAGAGTGAATCGGAGTTCACAGCCGCCGAGTTTACCGGGCACTTGGAAGTCGAGACCTATGCTTGGACGGTGTTGCCCGACACGATGCGAAAACGGGCGTTGGCTGACGACATTGCCGGAGAAATTCAATGGCTCACAGAAGTGATTGCGACCTGCTGCCGAGGACAACATGATTGAGTTGGGTGTGAACATTGACCATGTCGCAACCGTCCGACAGGCTCGCAAGACTTACGAACCCGATCCGGTGATTGCCGCGGCGTTGGCCGAGCAAGGCGGTGCCGACGGGATCACGTTTCACTTGCGCGAGGATCGACGCCACATCCAGGATCGCGATGTCGAGGTGTTGCTGCGTACCGTCACGGTCAAAACGAACATGGAGATCGCGTGTGCTGATGAAGTCGTCGCGATCGCTTGCCGGTTACGTCCCGATTGGGCCTTGTTGGTGCCCGAGAGTCGGCAAGAGGTCACGACCGAAGGCGGATTGGATGTGGTTGGTGGTGACGGTCGAATTCAAAAGGCCGTTGAGCAACTCAAACAGGCGGATATTTTGACGAGCCTGTTTCTGGATCCAGATCCGGCTCAGATCCAGGCGGCTGCTGCCCTGGGCGTCGACGCGGTCGAATTGCACACCGGCCCCTACGCGTTGGCAAATCGCGAGGGAAGAACCGAGGAACTGTCGCGATTGATGGAAGCGGGCCAGGCGACAACGGCGGCCAAGATGCGGCTGCATGCCGGGCACGGATTGAATTACACCAACGTGCGTGATGTCGCGATGATTCCGAACGTCGCGGAATTGAATATTGGCCACGCCATTGTCAGTCGCGCAATGATGGTCGGTATGAGAGATGCGGTTGCGGAGATGCGCCGGATCCTGGACCTGTACGCGTGTGTCTAGTGCTTCGTCAGAGCTTCCGATCGAGCGTAGTGGATCTTGTCAAAGATCCGCCAAGTGCGAGGAGAATGTCCGAGCGTCGGGTCCCAGATCAAGTCCGAGGGTCTTTGGCAACATCCACTACGGCCGATTCCACGACATGGTCGGGACAACGCGCTAGTGTGCTTCGCTGACGATCGGATCGATCACGTCTTTGGTCCAGCGAACGATACGCAACGCGGTTGGCCAGACCGACAGCGTGGCTGCGACGGATACCCCCAACATGAACACGCCGACGATACTTTCGCCGATCGTCATCGCAGCGATGCAACCGGCCGCAGCAAAGCAGCTGGCTGCCCCGATTTGAATCGCGCGATAGGCCGCAGCCAATCGGCGGCTGGAACGGCACGATTCAAAAATGGGTCGGTATTGGTTATCCCATTCCGGAATAAAACTTCGCAACGCGACGCCCCGTCGCGCCTTGGACAACCAGCGACGCAGTTTACGACCGCGGGTTTGCAAAAACACTTGTTGCCCGATCATCAATACGCAACCGCCCAGTGCGATAAACCCGGCCGAGCCCAGCATCAGCGGGCTCAAGGT
>JABDKS010000609.1 GCA_013002105.1 Pirellulaceae bacterium
AGTACGTACAGTGGAATCCCGATCAGCAGCATCTTGGGGTCGTCCCAGCCGATCGGGTTGAAGTGCGAGAAAAAAGCTTTGGCACTGGTTTCGCGGATCCCGATAAACAGGATCGCAATGAAGCTGCCCAAGGCCAGAATGACATTAAGCGAAAGGTTGCCCGTGGCCGTGCCGCCCCAATGCGAGAAGTCGGTATTTCCCGTCACCGACTGCATCATGTAACCGATCGGAACCAATCCCATTACGTTGCAAAACAGGATGAAGAAAAAGATCGTCCAGATGTAGTAAATGTATTTGTCGGTTAAATGACCGAGGTTGGGTCGGGCCACTTCTTCGCGGATGAACCAGCACATCGTCTCGAACAACTGTGCGATGCGGCCTTTGGTCTTGAACGCCTGGAGCCCCTCGCCCTTCGTTCGAACGCGACTGGCGACAAACGCAAAGACCAGGATGACGGTGAGCGCGCCGACGAAACTCATCATCAAGTGATTGGTGATGAAAAACTCGTATTTTCCGTCCCAGATATTCAGTGCCGGTACGTCACCACTACCCACATTGACGCTGAAAATCGGATTGTCGTGCAGATTGTGCGGCACCACGTGGGTGACGGGATTGTCGGCAGCGGCGAAAAGGAAATTCATCCGAATAGGTTCGAGCTGAGAGGACGAAAAGAAACGGGGAGAACGACGTTGGGGTGGACAGGGTCGATTGGGAGATGGTTAATCAGGTTCCCACGGTCAGGGCTCCAGCGATTCAGGGATTCCAGCGATTCAGGGATTCCAGCGATAACGATGTTGCCGCCAGGATCCCTAAGTGGTCTGCCAGTGGCAAGTTGCGAGCCAAACAGGCAACTTCGACCGAGGTCAGCACGACGTACCAAAAAATCGTTAGCGCCGCGATCCACGCAACCGGTGCGGCCATTTGATAACGGCACATCACGAAGAGTGCAACGGTGGCAATCAGTCGCAACAGGACACCGAGCATCAGCGCCGAGGCGTAGTTTGGGTTTGGCCGCCGGTTGGATCGGAGTTTTGCGGTGTTTTCCCGCCACCGCTGAGTCAAGAGTCCCGGTAGCAGCGATCCGATTGCGATCAGGCCACTGGCAACAGTGATGACGACGACTTCGGCGAAATGCTCGGGGCCAAGCAATGCGACCGCACCGACCAGCAAAGTGCCCAAAAGGACCCAGCTGATAACAACGGCTCGGACGACGTTGGAAAACGGCTTGTCGGCCCGATGCCGCGGCGGCTTTTGACTCGAGGTGTCGATGGGGTCAGATGAATTGGACACGTAGTTCGCCAGCCGCGCTGCCAAAAAAAGAGATGAATTGTGGTGTCATTTTGGTGGTTGCGGCGACACACGCCGGATGAACCGGTACATGCCAAAAGTAAAACCGATCAGGGTCCCCAGGGCCGCACCGAATGGCTTGGGGTTTCCGTAGAGATGATCCACCAAATACCCGATCCCCGCGCAGCCCAATGTGATACTGGAAAGTTCGATTCCAAGTCCCGCAAATTTCATCCAACGGCTTGAATCCGATGCCGTTGGATTGGGATTCGCCGGAGCCGAAGAATCTCTCCTATTTTCTTCCGATTTTCGGCCTGATTCAGGGGTCATCAATCTACCGATTGTGATGGTTTTGACGGGTCTGGCAGGATCGTGAGCACGCACGCAATTTGTACCCAACACGGTAAATCACCGATGGGGGCACCGTTTGATGCGCTGGTTTGGGGTGCTGCACAGCTTACCGGGGAGAATCGAGCAGGTAACGCGGTGCCAAGGCAAATTCAAAAACCTTTAACAGATATACGGGGGACCACTTGAAGTCCGGCTAGGGGGTGACTTTAATGAATTCCGTTCGTGCAGCCTTTGGTGGTCAGAGGAGTCGCACAGTTCGTAAGTATTACGTAGAGGGTATCTAACATGTTTCAGGCACTACGAATTTTGAGTGTTGTCGCCGTGTTCTCGTTTTTGTGCGTAGAAGCACAAGCCGGCGATCCGTTCCGCACCACCAGCAATGGTTCGGCCATCTCGACTTCCTCGCTCAATGCGATGGGTCTCAGTGGAATGCAAGTCATGCCACATCAGCAAGCTGTCCAAGTTCGTGGACAGGGTGCACGCGTTTGGGGTACGTCAAGCGTTTCGGTTTTTGCATGGCCAGGTTCTTACGCAAGCAGTACCAACAACTACAACGCTAACTTTCCCAACCTTGCAGCCGGTGGAAGTCTCTCGGCCGGTATTGCCAATGGCGCATTCAGTACCAACTGGGCAGTGGCAGGTGGTTTTGCAGCAGCTGGCGGAAACTAACTCAGTCAACGAGCGAATCTCGCCCGTTAGCTAGCAAATGTA
>JABDKS010000610.1 GCA_013002105.1 Pirellulaceae bacterium
GCCGTAGCATCCGATGTCGCTGAATCCCATGTCGTCGGCCATGATCAATACGATGTTGGGCCGTTCGTCGCCGATCGCGTTTCCAACAAATCCAACCAAAACCATCATCATCACGGCGAACGTTTTGCCGACAAAGTGGTACTCAGGGCACCGATTCACAGAATACATAACATCACGCTGCATAATGTTGGAAGAATGCGTCGACGAAATCGGCTAGTCATCACGTCAGATTCGTTTGACCAACCTCGGCAGACCTCTGCAACTCACCGATCCGCACGCTCGATTGTAAACTCGGAAAAGACGGCATGCGTGTTGACGACACGCAAACCCGCGGTGCCCGACGTGTAGCTGTCGTCTGTAAATTGAATTCGCTCCATTCCGTTGTGCGAAACGGAAATGTCGGCGTCAACGACGGTCACTGCGATCGTTTGCGGAACGTTCACATCGATCTGCGTCGGTGCTCGTGCCAATTCCGTCCAGGTCGTGCCGTTGGTCTTTCCAAGGATCGCCAACTTGGTCTTTGGAATAAGTCCTGCGAAGTAACCTCGCTGCGCATCGTAGCCAACCGACGCGCCGCTGCATCGAAACAGGATTCCGGCGTCACGTGCACTCTCGTCACCACGAAAGTTGATCTGCACCGACGTCGACACATTGTCGGGGCACCGATGATCCAACAAAATCTTTTCGCCACTGCGATAGGCATTGATGGGATCGGATACGACGCGTCCAAGATGCAGACCGTCTTGATTCAAATCCGCGAATTGGTGATGACCATAGTATGACCACGTCGCACCGCTTGGCGATTTGCCGAAAAGCGACACCGGCAACTTGAGTACCGACGAAAACTCACCAGCGGGACGATCAATCGATTCTCCGCCCGGGATCGGTTCACCAAACAATGGGAAACCTCGTTTGCCGACCTTCATCGGCTGAACGTAAATCGCTCGCCGCCACCCCGGCTCTCGGTCTTGTTTTGCATGAAAAACGTGCCACCATTGCCTGCCATCGGGCGACCGCACAAAACATGAATGTCCGACGCCATACACTTGATCGGTTCCGCTGAAAACCGGTTTGGGACGTTTCATCCAGGAGCTGGGTTCCAATGGATCGTCGCCAACCAATTCCATCATCCCGAGTTTGTAGGTGGGAAGCCACGATGCGCCGCAGGAATAGACGACGCACGTCCGTCCCTTGGCCTGGAAAATCTGTGGGCCCTCGTTCAATCCACGATTCGCGGTATCGGGCTCCGTGCGTTCCCAAAGGTGATCGTCGTTATCGCACAATCGAATTCGAGGACCAGCCAATTCAGTTGGTGACTTCATCGGTGCGATGTAAAGATACTGCTGGTCCGTTCCCGGTGCGTCCCAGCCCGACCAGATCGCGAACCGTTGACCCGCGAGTTCCAAGACCGTCATGTCGATTGCCCATATGTTCGGTGAAAGTCCGTCCGGACCGTCGCCTGTCGCCATCGGCCCGTGCAATTCATATTCACCCAACGGATCCCGCGTCTTTGATTTCAGCACGTATGTCAGATGATTCTCGTTCTTGCCATCGGACGCGGCGAAATAGACGTACCAGCGGTCATCCAAAAAATGTAGCTCCGGCGCCCAAACTTCGCGCGAGAACGGGCCAGTCTCGGGCGTACTCCAGACGATGTGCTTCTTTCCAAGCGATGTCAAACTGTCACTCGTGTGAATTGCAATGGCTCGATTGCCATCGGACATGCACCAGAGGTAGCGTTGATTATCCGGATCGCGAACGACCCACGGATCGGCACCTTCGCCAATCGGATTGACAAACTGTTCCTGCGAAACCGAACCGCGTGCTTGTTGTGCCTGCCAGCTTGGATCGCCTGCATCCGGCGGCAACGTCGCATTCCATGCAACTAATCGCGAGTGCAAACGATCGGCAACATCCGTGTTAGCGTCCGAAATATTTTGCGTTTCCGAGACGTCCACACTGAGATCGTAGAGCTGCCGGGCGCTTCCGTCGTAATTGGCGTAATACTTCCATCGGCCTGAGCGAACGGCCAAGTCGGGATTGTCTTGTTCTTTCGTACCCGGCCGATCCGGCGGACGCCGCCAAAAGATCGGCTCGTTGCGACCTTCACGACTCTTGCCCAGAAGTGTCGAGGCGAGATCTTCACCATCGAATTGGACATCGTCAGGGAGTTCAGTATTGGTCAGCGAATAGAGGGAACGATTGACATCCATCGCACACAAGATTGAATCATCGTTAGTGGTTCCCCGCTCCTGATCTGTGACCCACCCCGGACCCCAGACGATCAACGGTGATCGAACTCCACCCTCATAAAGCCATGTCTTGGCACCGCGCAGCGGATCGGACGATCCAGCACCCTCTTCGTGCCCATTGTCGGACATCACCAAAATGATGGTGTTCTGTCGCAACTCGGGATCCTCTCGAACGCGATCGATCAACTTACCCAATTGTTCGTCCATCGCATCCAGAACCGCGTAGTAGAGCGCGCGCTTGCTGCCATCGGTTCGATCGCGAAGAACTTCCGGTGGAAAGAACGGCGAGTGGACATCGTCAGGCCAGACATTGACGAAAAACGGTTTTTTGTCAGCCTGCGCTTGGTCGATAAACTTCAACGCTTCATCCACGAACGCAGCGGTCACAATCGAGCGGTCTTCCCAGCGAATCGGCCCCCGTCCAAGATTCGCGGAGCCAAGGTCATGTTTGCCCGGCGGCTTGCCGTCATAGGCATCCTTGAGCGGCAATACACGCGGACCGAGTCCTTCGAAGTTCGTCAAGCTGGCATCAAAACCGTATTGGGTAATCAGCGGCGCGTCACCAACGTCGCGTTGTCCCCCCATGTGCCATTTGCCAAAGTGCCCAGTGGCGTAACCGCTTTGTTTCAACGCACGGGCCAACACCGGTGCACTCGGATCGAGCCACTGATCCATGCCGCGATTGCGATTCGACTTGCGATGAGCCAGGTAAGAACTGATCCGCCAACGCTGTGGATACTGACCGGTCGATAAGGCGACGCGCGACGGCGAACAAATAGGGGAATTGACGTAGAAATTTGTAAACCGAATGCCTTCCGCGGCAAGCGAATCGATGTTCTGGGTTGTTGCCGCCTTTCCGCCAAAGCATGACAAGTCTGACCAGCCCATGTCGTCGATAAATAGCGTGATCACATTGGGTCGTTCATCGCAGACACCCGTCGACGGCGAAAAAACCGTCCCACAAACGACTGTCATCACACCGAGCAAAACAAATCGAATGTTCTTTTCAAAAAACATATGCATACCGATCCACATCAAGGAGTCACGATCTTGGCAAGTTTACCGAAGCCGAACCAACGCCAACCATCATTTGGTGGAAAACTTGAATACCGTTTGTGATTCAAAACTCTCACCGGGTTTCAAAATCGTGCTGGGAAAGCTGGACTGATTCGGGCTGTCGGGA
>JABDKS010000613.1 GCA_013002105.1 Pirellulaceae bacterium
CCCGTAGCAGGGGCGCGTCTTTGCCGCTACTTGCCATGGTCGTCGTTGCCGGCGAGGTATCGGTGCTCATCACACGCCCTCCATTGGCTTGGGCTGGGCGTTGCGTACGTCGACAATACAGGCAGCCAAGCGATCATCACCCTTGGGCTCCAGTGGCGGTTCCTGTTGTGCACATTGGTCGATCGCGTAGGGGCAACGCGGACGAAATGCGCAGCCCTTGGGGATATGCGCCAGATCAGGTGGCTGACCGGGGATCGCTTGCAGCAATTCGCTTTTTTCTTCGTCGTATCGCGGCAGCGAATGAAGCAGTCCGATCGTGTAGGGATGCCGCGGTGAATCGAACAAGGCATTCACGTCGGCCTTTTCCACCACGCGACCGGCATACATCACCATCACACGATGGCAAACGCCCGCAACAACGCCCAAATCGTGCGTGATCAGGATGATGCTGGTCCCACGGCGCTTCTGCAAATCGGCCAACAAATCCAGAATCTGCGCCTGAATGGTGACGTCCAACGCGGTGGTCGGTTCATCAGCGATCAAAATATCCGGCTCGCAAGAAAGCGCCATCGCGATCATCACACGCTGACGCATGCCGCCACTGAATTGATGGGGATAGTCTCGGAGCCGTTTGACTGGCGAACTGATACCCACCATCTCCAACATCTCAGCGGCCCGCGTCCTGGCCTGTTTTTTATTCAGTCCCATGTGCAACCGCGTGATTTCGATCATCTGCTGTTCGACCGTCATCAACGGGTTCAGTGCCGTCATCGGATCTTGAAAGATCATGGCGATCTTTTTTCCACGGATCGATTGCAACTGCGGATCGTTCATCGCCAATAGATCGCGGCCCTGGTAGATCGCCGTTCCGCCATCGATTTGACCAGGTGGTTTCGGGACCAAACCCATGATGGCCAGATTGGTCACGCTCTTGCCGGAACCGCTTTCGCCAACCAAACCAATCGTTTCGCCCTTTTGGACATCAAAGGAAACACCTCGTACGGCGCGCACGATTCCATCGTCGGTTTTGAAACTGACACGAAGGTCATCAACTTGCAGGATGGGTTCACTCATCAATCAGTCTCGATTCTTCATCCGTGGATCCAGCGCATCACGCAAACCGTCGCCCAGGAAATTGAGTGCAAATAGTGTGACAGCCAGCGCCATTCCAGGGAAAACAACCATCCACCAAAACAGTTTCACACTCGACAAGGCTTCGACACCGTCATTGAGCAACAGGCCCCACGAGACATCTGGCGGTGCGACACCCAGGCCCAGGAATGACAGAAACGCCTCGAACAACATCACCGACGGAATCGTCAGCGTCAGGTAAACAATCACCACACCCAAGACGTTGGGGACCAGGTGACGAAATACGATTCGCATCGGGGACGCACCCACGGTGCGAGCCGATTCGACGAACTGTTCTTGTCGAAGCGATAAAACCTGACCCCGTACCACACGCGACATCGTCAGCCAGTAGATTGCCCCAATCACGATGTAAAAGATCATGATTTGATCAATCCCAATGGCATCGAGCCTTTTCTTGACGCTGTCTTCGCCCAAGAACGTCACCAAAAAGATCACGACAAAGATGAAGGGTATTGAATAAAGCATGTCGACGATTCGCATCATGATCGCGTCAACGATACCGCCGAAGTATCCAGCGATCGCACCGTAGCTGACGCCGATGATCAAACTGACCAGGGTTGCCACAATGCCAACGATCAGTGAAACGCGGGCACCCCAAAAGACGCGAGCGAGTAGATCGCGTCCCAGTTTGTCGGTTCCAAAAATACTGGGGATGGCGTAGTCACCAAAAATCGATACACGAACTTTGGTTAATCCCCATGCCACTGGTCCAAGATCGTTCCAAAGCTGATTGAACGGATGCTCCACGGCAATGCGTTGGTCAATTTGCCGGTCGATTTCATCGCGTTCTGCGGGATCGGCCGTCTCGCGTTGCTTGGTACGAAGCAATCCAATTTGGCGATCGAACTGCGCAATCTCTGCCGTCAATCGACCGTCATTGAACTTCAGGCCCGGGCGTCCGCCCATCACGACGGTTTCGGTGTTGGGCGGCAGGAATCGCCGATTGTTCAGATCTTTGTCGATCGGACTTTGCAGTGGCAACAGGGGCGTAAAGAACGCGGCGAGTCCCAACACGATCAGAAAAAATAACGCGATCATTGCGGTACGGTTTCGCCGCAAACGCTTGCCCGCGTCCTGCCAAAGCGAGACGCCTTGAATGCCTTTTGATTCTTCGAGCAGCTGTTCCAGCAACTCGCGATCGGCTGTTTGATTGACGATGCTCACTGTAATTTCACCCGGGGGTCGATGACAGCGTAGGAAACATCAACCAGCGTATTCATCACGAACAAGATGACGGTGTAAGTCAGTACCATGCCCATCGCCAACGTGTAATCACGTTGCGTCGCGGCGTAGATGAAGTGGCTACCCATGCCGGGCAACGCAAAGATTTTTTCCAGCACCAGTGATCCTGTCAGAACCCGTGCCGTTGCCGGGCCAAGGTAGGAAACGACAGGCAGCAACCCGCCGGGCAATACGTGTCGAAGGATGACGGTGCGTTTTGGCAGACCTTTGGCCAACGCAGTGCGGACATGATCCTTGGTCAGGACTTCCAGCATTCCGGCACGCGTCAAGCGAGCGATGTAGGCGGCAACGGGCGCACCCAAACAGAGCGCCGGCAACGCGATTTGTCTCAATGTTCCCCAACCCCCGGCGGGAAAAAGCTGGATCCCAAAAACGAACAGTAAGATCGCCAATGACGCCAGCACAAAATTCGGAATCGCAATTCCCATCACCGCCGCCGCCATCATGCCCAAGTCGGCCGGCGTGCCGCGGTAGACAGCCGAGACCACGCCGGCACTAACGCCTAAAGTGATGGCGAACACGAGTGCAAAGATCGCCAGCGATGCCGAGACAGGAAAACCTTCGGCCAGCACTTGGTTGACGCTGTAGTCTTCCAGGCGAATGCTCCAGCCGAGATCGAATCGAGTGACGATGCCAACCAAATAATCGACGTACTGTTCCAGCGGCGGCGCGTCCAGGTTGTAACGTGCCTTGAGTTGCCGTTCGATGGCCGGGGGAACATTGCGCTCGCTACTGAAGGGGTTACCCGGCACACTGCGCATCAAAACAAACGACAGCGTGTAAACGATCCACAAAGTCAGCAGCATCCAAAAGAATCGCTGCAACAGGTAGCTCAATAGGTCACGCATAATTCTTTTCTATCGAGACAAACAGGCAATTCAGGAAAACAGGCACTTCAGGAAAACAGGCAATTCAGGATTGGAGCAGCGTGATGACGATGCTGACGCGACGGGCAGATCATAGGGTCCACGCAAAGGTTTCCCAACATCGATCACGGACTCTCTTTGTATTGCAGAAGTTGCAGTGGATGGAGGTCTTGTGCGCTGGGAAAGAATCCTTCGACATTGTTTTTGATCATGTTCAGCGACGTATAAAAGTAAATGGGGATGACCGGCATTTCGTCGACCCAGATTTGCTCGGCTTGTCGCAATAGATCGAGTCGCTTGGCCGGATCGCCTTCGCTGGCCGCATCACGAATCAACTGATCGTATTGAGCACTGCTCCAATTGGTGTTGTTTTGCGGACCGTCTGTGACCCACATGTCCAAGAAAGTATTGGGATCGGGATAGTCGGCAATCCAACCGGCCCGGGCGATCTCGTAATCTTTCTGTTTTGTCTTGTCCAAAAAACTGCCCCATTCCATGTTTTGCAGTTCGATTTTGATGTTCAGGTTGTTTTGCCACTGTTGCTGTATCACCTCGGCGATCGCCCGATGGCCTTCGGTGGTGTTGTACAGCAAGGTCATTTTTGGAATGCCTCGTCCGCCCGGGTAACCCGCGTCGACGAGCAACTGACGCGCTTCTTCGACGCTTGGTTTTAATCCCTCGGCGCTCTGATAACCTGCCAAACCCGGCGGCACGATCGTGAACGCGGGGATTTGTCCCGCCTTGGCGACTTGTTCGACAATCTGTGTGCGATCAATCGCTTTGGCCAACGCCTTGCGAACACGAACATCGTCAAGCGGTTTGCGAGCGACATTGATTCGGTAGAAATAGACCGACAACTGCGGGGCGCTGACAAAATCGTCGCGTTTCTTGATTTCTTCCAGCAGAGAGGTCGGCGGATCGGTGACCCACTGCAACTGTCCGGTTTCGTACATGTTCAGCGCTGTGTTTTGGCCTTCCATCGACAGAAAGTCGACAGTATCAAATCCTCGCTCGTTGACATTGAAATAGTCGGTATTTTTGACCAACCGCAATCGATCTCGCAATCGCCGCATGATCAATTTGTAAGGGCCATTGCTGACGATGTTTTCGGCTTTGGTCCAAAGCGGCGAACCGTGTGTTTCGACACACTTACGATTCACAGGAAAAAGTGGGTAGTAGGCTGCCAGGTTCGGAAAATAGGGAATCGGATCCTTGAGGTGGACGATGAATGTGTGATCGTCGGGGGTCTCGAGCGAGCCGAGTTTTCCGAATGCGACCATCACAGCATGTGTTCGCTGTGTGCTGGGATCCGCGACCGTGGAATCTAAATGTCGCGCGAACGTTTTACGCTCGGTCTTTCCGTCCCAGTCGACACTGCCGTTTGCACTCTGTGTAGCTACATCCACGTGATAGACCCAACGGTCTTGCCACGTCAGTTGAGCGTCTTCGATTTCCTGTTGGCTTGCTGAATCTGCCAACTGAGGTTCGTCGGGTTTGACGATCTCGCGTAGCGTTCCATAGAGCATCGTGCCGCGTGGAAAATTTTGTGGGCTGGACTCGGTGGGTGTGTCCAATGGGCGATTCCACAATTCGATTTCGACTTTGTCGCCGATTTCGACCGTCGCGCTGGAGTATTGTTCGGCATAGGGAACGCCGAAAAGTTGAAAGGTGTATTCGCATGCGGTCTCCGGATGGAGCATCCGTTGCCAGCTCCAAGCAAAGTCGTGGCTGGTAACGGGCGTACCATCGGTCCAGCGAGCGTCGTCACGCAGATGGAATGTGTACGTCTTGCCATCGTCAGAAATATCGAATGATCTTGCGACCGCTGGTTGCGCGGTCATCGGTTGTAAACCGGTTTCTGGGTCGGGTTCGCCCTCGGGCAACATTTGCAACAATCCGTTGAACATTGCGAAGATCAATCGGCTCTCGATATTGCCTGTCGCCCGCGCCGGATCGAGAGTTTTGGGATCGGTCCCGCTTTGCAGGCTGAAATCGGCCGGTGGCGTCGATTTAAAGAACGATGCCCAAGCGACCGCAGCGATCACCATCAATCCAGCGACCAGCAGAAATGCACGTCGAACTTCGGGGGGCACGCGTAGATCCTTGCTTTGGCTGTGACTCGGGTTGAGACTGTTGGAGGTCCCAGATTCTAACCGGGATCAGGAAAACCGTGCGACGTTGATCCTAGAAGGCGATTTGCCACCCAGCACTGCCTGTTCGCACGTGGCTCTTGCGGCGACTGACACCGCCATGCCCGTCAGACATGGGGCAGCTGGAGGTAAAGGGCAGCTGGAGGTAAAGGGCAGCTGATGTCATGGGGCAGTTGGTCACGCGATCGCCCGGGAATTTGCTGGTCATTTGCCCACTCGCGATTCGCAGGTGGTTTGGCCCCAGGTGGTTTGACCCCAGGTGGTTTGACCAACGGGGCGCTAGGATTCCAGCACACGCGCGACCGCTTGGCACAAACGATCCATTTTTGTTTCGCTCATGCCGGCGACGTTGATGCGTCCACTGCCGACGATATAGATGCTGTGTTCGTTCTTCAGCTGATCCACTTGCATGGGTTTCAAGCCACTGAAAGAGAACATGCCGTTTTGAGCTAACAAGAACGAAAAGTCGTGTCCCGCACCGGTCGACTTCATCGTTTGTACGAACTGGGTCCGTAGCCGCGTGATTCGTTCTCGCATTTCGGATAACTCTTCCTTCCACATCTGCGTGAGATCTGGGTCGTCCAAAACTGTCGCCACGATCGATCCGCCATGGCGAGGTGGATTACTGTAGTTGGTTCGAACATTTCGCTTTAGTTGACTCAGCGCGGCCTTCGTAGCATCGGCGTCGCCGGCCACCAGCGACACCGCACCGACGCGTTCGCTGTACAGGCCAAAGTTTTTAGAAAACGAACTGCACACGATGGCTTCGTCGACCTTGGCGAGAACGGTTCGCAATCCAACGGCGTCTTCTTCGATTCCCGATCCGAGGCCTTGATAGGCAAAGTCCAGTACAGGGATCAAAGATCGCTCGGCGATGACCGACGCGATTTCTTTCCACCCATCGGCGCTTGGATCGATTCCTGTCGGATTGTGACAACAGCCGTGTAGCAGCACCGCATCGCCTGGTTTGGTTTTGGTGCGTAAATCGTCCAGCATCGCGTCTAGATCCAGCGATGTGCGGTCGTCGCCCAAATAGCGATACGGTTGGGTCGGCAGTTGGGACCCGGCAAAGATGGCTGCGTGATTGGCCCACGTCGGCGTGGGAATCCAAATTTGAATGGGTGAAAGTTGTGTCACCAAAAAGTCGGCCGCGACCTTCAACGCACCCGTGCCGCCGGGCGTTTGAATCACAGCGATTCGATCCGTGTCGACCGTATCGTCAAAAACTAAGTCGCGAACGTGGTTGCGATACTCGACTTGGCCATCGATCGGCAAGTAACCTTTGGTCGATTCGCTCTCGATCAATTTACGCTCGGCTGCTTTGACGCAATTCAAGACCGGTGTTTGTCCTGTTTCGTCCTTGTAGACACCGACGCTCAGATTCATCTTGTCGGGATTGGCGTCGGCCATGAATGCCTCGGTCAATCCTAGAATCGCGTCTGGTGGCGCGGTGGAAACGTGTGCGAAGCGGTGGTCGGTCGAGGACGCAGTCATAACAATGGAGGTTCTGTGGTGACGGATCGCCGTAGCGACGACATGGATCTCCAAAATCCTAATCGACAAATTCCAAATCGACTATCGGCAGTTTTTTGCGGCTTATGCCAAATCCGGACATCATCATCGTCGGCGCCGGCTCGGCCGGCTGCATTCTGGCTCATCAGCTGTCCCGGCAAGCCGCACAGCGGGTGCTGTTGATAGAACCGCCGTCATCCTCGGCCCCGGCGGCAGACCGCCAGAGACCCTCCCATTGGCTGAATCTATTGGGCAGCAGCGAGGATTGGAATTTCGTGACCGCGGCGGCACCCTCGCTTGCCGGCCGCGCAATTCCTTGGCCACGCGGTCGCGGCCTGGGTGGCAGCAGCCGGATCAATGCCATGATCTGGTTTCCCCCGACATCGGCAGACCTGGATAACATTGCCGCATCGATCGATCTGCCGGCGGCAGCGGTGACAGAGTCATTTGCGGCGATCGAGTCGTTGGTCCAAGTGGAGCGGCCCCGCTGGACGAGCGGTGCGACCGATGCATTCCTGGCAGCGGTCAATCATTGCGACAATCCGTTCGATGGGGGGATCGACGCCGACGCGACGGTCTATCGTCGATCCAATCGCAACGGTCGACGCTGGACGCCAGAGGCGTTACTGGACGACCGCGTCGAAATACTGCGAGCAGCGGTCGACTGCGTTTTGTTTCAAGGCGACCGGGCTGTCGGGGTCCGGACCGCCCAGGGGGATGCGATTCGTTGCCATCAACGGGTCGTGCTTTGCGCCGGAGCGATCGCCACACCCACCATTCTGATACGCAGTGGAATCGGTCCATCGGATGACCTGAAGCGTTGCAACATCGATGTTCGACAGGACTCGCCCGCAGTGGGCGCCAATCTGCAAGATCACTTGATCATGCCGGTGGTATTTGGCGTGAGCGATCAGGATCGATTCCACAGTGAACCATCCGATGATCACATTGGACAATGGGAATCCCAAGGTGGCGGCCCGATTGCGTCGAACTTGGCCGAAGCTGGTGGGCTGTTTGACCAACAACGCATTCAGATTCATGTCACACCAACACACTATCTGACCTATCCCCGTGCCGACGCGCCCGCAGCGATGACGATCGGTGTGAACGTCACCCAACCGCATTCGCGTGGCCGAATCGTGATCACGTCCTCCGATCCGTACGCCCGACCTCGCATCGAGCCGAACTATCTGGCATCAGGTAACGATTTACAAAAAACCATCGACGCGGTCCGGATGGCTAGAAAGCTTGCTGAACGTCAGCCGCTGGCAAGTTTTGTCACTGGCGAGTTGGTACCTGGGACGCGGCGCGAGAGTGATGAATCGATTGCCAAGTCGATCGCCAGATACGCACAAACGCTTTATCATTGCGCCGGTACTGTCTCGGGCGTCATATTGCCCGCAGAGAATCTACACGTGGTTGACGCCTCGGTCTTGCACCGGATTACCTACGGCAACCCCAACGCAACGGTGATGACCCTGGCTCACTGCATCGCGCAACGGATGCGGTCGTGAGACAAGAAGATCGCACGCCCTAGAGCGTGCGATGGGACGGGTGATTTGTCACTGAAACGGTCTACTGGTTGAGTTGTTCTTCGACCGTTTCGCGGCTCGCACGCGTTCCCAACGCACCCCAAAGTCCATACGGGCTCTCGGATCCAGGTGCTTGGTTGCCCGCGGCATTGAACTGAACCGTGCCATTGCTGGGATTTCCTGCTTCGATTGAATCGGTAATGAAGATCACGGCTCCGTCACCCATCAAGATGTGAGCACCACCGATGTGTCGACTGCCTGGCGGCACGATTCCCCAACCGGTTGCACCGAACCGGACACAGGTTTCCGCATTCGGGGGCAGGATGGTGTTCATGCTGCTGAAGACCGCGTTTCCGCTGGCCCAGCGGAAACCGCGAGCCTGGTTGGCAGCGACCATGGAAGTAACCGACGGTTCCCAGAACCTTGGGCGTTTGGGATCAATGTCGTCACGACAATCGATGGGGTTGTTGTGAATGCCATTGGACGAGGTTCCGGTGTTGACCAGTGTTCGCACGTCGCGATCACCCAAGTCGGATGGGATTTCGCCCGCAGCAATCGTGTTGGAAAGTCCGTCCAGCACATCGCGGAATTTGGTTTCGGTTCGTGCGCGAAACATGCCACGCGCGGACGCACGGAATCGATCATTTCGATAACTGCTGAAATTCAACCGGCTGTTATACGGTCCAGCGTCCATGTAATTGGTCGCATCGCCCACGCAGGCGGCGTAGTTGGTACGTCCCATCGCGGGCAGGCCAACTCCAGGATCACTTGGACAGCGAAACGTTGGGACCTCGGTCATCCAAGGCGCGTAGGCGGTGTTTCGTACGTTGGTCGACGGTGATTCGTTGTCTTCATCCGTCGGCGACGGTCCCATTGGCGGCCAAGGTGGGTTGCGAATGGTACCGGGTGCGGACAGGTCGACTGTGTTGGGATAGCTGATCTGATCCCACAATCCCTGTTGTTCGATGAACGGCAAAATACCGACCAGATAACTGAGCTGTTGGTTGTTGCTGCGATCTGACGCATTGTAATAGCGGTCGGCACCGGTCAGTGGCCCGCCTGTTCCGCCCAACTGGATGGGCAATTGTTTGAACGCCGAATGGTAGTTGTGCAGCCCCAAGCCGAGCTGCTTGAAATTGTTACTGCAACTCATGCGGCGAGCTGCTTCGCGAGCCGCTTGGACGGCCGGCAGCAGCAAGCCGATCAAGATGCCGATAATCGCAATGACGACCAACAACTCCACAAGTGTAAATCCGCTTGAGCTGCGATTTGGATGATGGTTCATGATTGAGTTCCAAAATCAAACGTTCCAAAAAGTGAAGGGTCTTATCGGTCTTCCGCTTCGCGCTCTTCAGCTTCCCTCGCGGCGTTGGCCTGTTCGATTTCGGTCGGCTGATAAGTTTCGGTCGGTTGAATCACCGTGTTACCGCTTTCACCACATCCGGTGAGCGAAGAAACGGCGATGGCAAAACCAAGGATGAGCGTTGAAAAAATGATTCTCATGATGAGTCGATACCTGAGTGGTCGATTTTCAAATTGACGATGCTGGCCAGCGAGACAATTGGAATTCATTACACC
>JABDKS010000646.1 GCA_013002105.1 Pirellulaceae bacterium
GGCACGGCCTTGTTTGTCGATACGAATACGGGCAATTTCAATCTGTCTGCCGGGAATCCGAACTTCTATCCGGCTCCAGCGAGCGTGTTGATCGACGCCGGGGTGGAAAGCCAGGATGATCGTACGAATCTGATCGCGGTCAAGGATTCCGTCGGCATTCCCGAAAGCACGATCCTGGTCACCGAAGTCGACTTGGCAGGACAAATTCGACGTGACGGTTCGACGTCATCCGGCCAAGGGCAAAACGTCAACATCGACATCGGTGCATTGGATCGCTCCGATACGACAGGTCCGCAAGCCGTGATCATCGTCCCGATCGACGATGATGCCGCCGGTGTTGATATCGACGAGGGAGACACGTTCTTGCATTTGACATCTGGAACTTACAATTTCTTCGAGATCTTGATCACCGAGGGATCGGGCATTGGGCCGAACGAATCCACGATCACGACCGAGCAATTGACGATCTTAGAAAACGGTCGGGAATTGACACCCAATCGCGACGTGGTCATCGGTTACAGCGCGTCGAGCCGAACGTTGCGATTCCGATCATTGAGCGGTTTGTGGCGCAATGATGCTGTTTACGAGATCATCATGCAGAATCAATCGGTCACGCTGGGCAACGGAACCGTTGTTCGGGGGATCGAAGATTTGGCTGGTAATTCGTTGCAGCCCAATCGTGCCGATGGTCAGACGCGATTCACGATCGTAATGCCTGGTGTGGAACTTGATTTTGGTGACGCTCCAGCCAGTTACGACACGCTGTATTTGCCGCCGAATGTGGATGACGGTGCTCGGCACGCGATCATCGACTTTGGTAACCCACGGCTGGGACAGTACGTTGACGGCGAACCCGATTCGGCCGGCGTGGGTACCGACGATGCTCCTGCTGCAGTCGCGGTTGACGGCAATGTCCAGGATGCCGGTAGTGGGCCGTTTACGATCACGACCGTCAGTGCGACGCAATCAACGGTTCAGTTGACGTCCGCACCTGCGGTCGGTGACAACCTGAGGATCAGTGCGGCCGGACGTATTATCACTTATGAATTGGTTTTGACTGGTGGTTCGGTATCGGTCGGTCGCGTGGCGGTGCCATACAACGCCGGCGATTCGCTGACCGACATTGTGACGGCGCTGAACGCTGCGATGCAAACAACGCTGCCCGCGCAGAATGTTCAGGTTCATGTTTCGCAAAGTGGCGACACGCTCACGCTGACCGGTGCGGATGACGAAGACGGTGCGTTGATCGGGGACGTCACGATTGGGGCGACGACGATCACCGGTGCGTTTTTGAATCCGGCCGATCCAACCATGATTCTCAGTTATCTCAATCCGTTGGCTCCCAGCGGTGCCGAATTGGTTTTGACAACCGTCGGCGGTGGGTTGCTGGATCTGTGGATCGATTTCGATGGCGATGGCAGTTTCCTGCAGCCTGGTGATCGTGTCTACACCAGTCTGCCCGTTGTCAACGGCGAGAACCGTCTGCAAATTCTGACTCCGATGTCACCAGGCGTCCTGAGCGCCCCGGGCGGTCCAGGGACAAGTGGAACGACCTGGGCACGATTCCGATTGAGTGCGACAGGCAGTCCGTCTCACGATGGTCTGGTCGTGGGTGGCGAAGTCGAAGACTACGAAGTCTTTGTCGCGGCAGCGGCGTTGCCGGAACCCGACGATGACTCCTACGGCGTGTTGGATGGATTGTTTGAGGATGATGGAATCGCATTGGCCGATGGATTGAACGTCGGGGACAACGATACCACCAACAGTGCGAATAACCTGATGTTTGTGCTGGAGAGCGATGTCAGTAACGGTGCATTGACGCTCAATCCCGATGGGACGTTCAGTTACGATCCGAACGACGATTTCTACGGAACCGATAGCTTTACCTACCGCATGACGGGTACGCAAATGGTGGATGTCGGCGGCACGACCGTCGATCTGCCCGTTCGCAGTAGTCGCGCTGGTACCGTGACGTTGACCGTCGACGCGCGAAATGATGCGCCGGTGGCGACGGATAAGTCGCGTGTGACAACCGAGCCAAGTGATACCAACACGATGACATCGGTCACGCTGACCGCTGCCGAATTGTTAGACATGGCGGTGCCGCATCCCGATTTGGCGCTGGCGACGCCGGTGCTGTCGGCACCGTACAACGAGATCGAACAGCAACTGAAAGTGGTTCAGATCTCTGTGATTGATTCAACCGGCACGAAAGTACCAGTCGTTCCGTTGGATGTCACAACGCCCGATCCATTCTTGCCAACTGATGGCACATTCAGCGGCGATACCTATCTTTCGGACAACGCCGGTGGGTTCGTGAAAACGGGCACCGTGACTGTGACGGTTTTGAATAACGCAGTCACCCAGGTCACCTATCAAGGTGAACCTGACTACAACCTGCGAAATCCCGAGGCTGCGGCCAACGCCGCCAGTGAGGACAAATTCTTCTACACGATCGCCGATGATGGAGCCACGACGCTTGCCAACGGGAATGCGGCAACTCCCCAGCCGGGCCCCGAGTACGACGAAGCTACCGTAACGATCACCGTGCAGCCACAAAATGATCCGCCCACGGCAACCGACGACACGATCGATAGCTCGACCGTCAATCCATTGTTAATGGTGCCGGTATTGGAGGACATGGACTTTGTTATTCCACAAGCGTTCTTGACCGAGAACGATTTTGCCGGACCGTCGAATGACGACGATGAAAGTTTGGCGCGGGGTGTTTCGCCCGATGAACATGACGGAACCGTTAGCGTCGTTACGACGCAGGGTACGGTTGACCAAACACTGATCGGCCCAGTCAATTCCGGTGTCGCGGTAGACGATTTAGCGACAGGTAGCGGCTACATCATGTTCAGCGAGGAAAGCGTCTTTTCGCGTTTTGTAGCGGCACCGCCGCTGCAGATTGCCGGTGCCGTCAATAGTCAGCACTTGGTCGCTGTTCGATACAACGGTATCGATTGGGAATACAACAACGACACCGCCTGGGTGACCTTCACACCAACGCTGAATGACCGGTTGCTGGCGAGTGTCAATTTTGATTTCGACACGATCACCAGTCTGCGATACGCCGTCGGGACGGTCGATGGTATCGAGCAGGGCTTCGTCAATAGCGACTTGACCTTCGAAGCCAATCGCTACGGGACTTTGGAGGACATCGGTGAGTTTAAGATCGACGGAACGTTCTTTGAAGTCTCCAATGATCCCGATTTCCCCGATGGGTTCCGGGCGTTCCCACTGACGACATCGCAGGGCGGCACCGTCACCTTGGGTCCGGGGCCCGACTTTGATTTGATTTACCGCGCGGCGGAGGATTACTACGGTCCTGATTCGTTCGAATATTGGATCGTCGACGAAGGAATCAATATCGCCGCCGACGGAACGGTCACAAGCCAGCCGAAATACGACTCGGCGACTGTGACGCTGACCGTTGATCCGGTCAACGATGATCCCTCCGCACAGAATCAAGATTTCGTGACGCTCGAGGATACGGCGCTAACGATCACGGCGGCACAGTTGAAGGCCGGTTCGGAAGGGCACGCCAACCCGGCCCTCGGATTCCCCTTTGACGAATCCAATCAAGACGATCCTAATACGAACATCGTCGCCTTGGATCTGGACGGGACGACCGTGACGGCCGCCAACGCGGCCGCCGTACCATTCAACACGACCTACGGCACGGTGACCGCGGTCAACTTTGACCTCAGCGGCAATCTGATCGATTTGGTCTATCTGCCCGATCAAGATTTCAACATGGACAATCCACGCACAGCCGGTGCGCGGACGTTGGATTCGTTCGGTTTTACATTGGCCGATAATGGAGTCGCCGTTCTGCCTCAGGGCGGCGCCGGTGCCCTGGGCACAACCACGTTGCCACTGCAACTCAACGACGTCAACGGTCTTCCGTGGGAGTTGAACATCGGTGGTGTTGTTGGCACGATTTTCACTGCGCCAGGTCCGAATGACGCATTTGAATTTGGTTTTTTAAACGGTGACCTCAACACCGGCGACTTTTTCTTCCCGCCACAAGGTACTGCTCCAACCGAGGAGAATGGTCGTGAAGTCGTGCTTGGACCCGCCGCACAAGGGTTATTGCAACTAGAACGGAAAGTGTTTGTGCCCGACGATGGTGGCTACGCTCGATTCTTAGAGATTTACACCAATACGGGGTCACTGGCTGTGACGCAGACCGTGACGATTCAGAGTGATCTCGCGTCCGACACCACCACCACGGTGATCGACACCTCCAGCGGCGATCAAACCGTCGCGCTGAACGATACCTGGATCGTGACCGACGACGGGTCTCCGGCGGGCGATCCCGCGGTAGGCCATGTGATCGATGGACCTGGAGGGATTGCACCAACGTCATTTACGTTGCTGAATAATGACGAAGTCAACGTTACTTACGACCTTACGGTCAATCCTGGCGAGACGCAGATCCTGATGTCCTTTGGCATCCAGAACTTGGATTCCGCAGTCGCGGCAACTCAGGCTGCCGCGTTGCAAACTCCCGACGCAATCGCGTTGCGGGGCATGACGCCAACCGAATTGGCGCAGGTCGTGAACTTCAGCCTGCCAGTGCCACCGCAGATGACCGTCATGACGCCGGTGAAAACGACGACGGCCATCGCCCGGATTTCTGTCACCCCACAAAATGACGCTCCGGTTCTGGGCGATGATTTAATCGTGGCCGGTGATGCGACCTGGATCAGTTTCTCCAGTCAAGATCCGGTGGAAGACACAACGTTGGTGATTCCCAAGGAGTTCTTGCTGGACAACGATGCCAACGCTCGTGCCGGCGCGAACGATGAATTGGGTCTGATTAACGATACGGACACGCTGACCATCGTGCCGATGACATTCACCACCGATCTCGGTGGGACGGTCACGCTGCTGCAAAACGGCGATCTGTCCTATCGCGCGCCGGATGACCGTTTTGGAATCGACACGTTCGTTTACTCGGTCGAAGACCAGGGGATCAACGAAGACACCGCCAATGTTCGCACGACGGCTGGATTGCAGGCGTCCGCGACGGTCACCATCTTGACCGCTCCGGTCAATGATCCGCCGCAAACCTTCGACCGTGCCGGTGGCGTTTTCACCGGTACCGAAGATACGGACCTCACGTTCACCGCAGCGGACCTGCTGGGGACGGCACCGGGCGCGACCGATCCGGCAACGAAGGTCGATTCGTCGCCCCTGCCTCCTGCTCCCTTTGACGAGAATCAGCAAGCACTGCGAGTGGTCGCGTTCTCCGATGGTGACGAATCGATTGACGTCAACGATTTGCCGGCACCCGGCACCGGGGCCTTGGTTTTGAATACGGTCTCGGGTGGAACGATCACGTTCAACTTTGCCAACGGTGCCTTTGTCGACGGCACGTACGATCCTGGTGACGACTACAACCAGCGAACGCCGTTCGCCGCCGTTGAATTGTTCAACTACATCATCGCCGACGATGGGATGACGACGGTTCCCGGTTCGGGCATTGTGGACGGCACGGGCACGGACACGACATTGGATCTTTCGGATCAACGATCCCAAAGTGCGAGCGTTGAATTGCGACTGGTCGCGGTCAACGACGAGCCATCGTTTGATTTCATGTCGTCGGTTGAAATTTTGGAACGCGACGACAATCTGGCAACCGTGATTGGAGCCTGGGCAAGTAACATTCTGCCTGGACCGGACACCGCGTTGGATGAAATTCAGCGTGAGAGTGTCGTGTTCACCTACAACGCCGCCCTTTCGTCGGTGTCCAACCCGAATTTGTTCAGCCAGAACCCGTCGGTCAGCTCATCCGGTGCATTGTCGGTCTTCACCAACCCCGACGAAATCGGCACGGCGACGATCGTGATTGATTACGAGGATTTCGATAATCTGACGGCCGGTTTTGTGCCAGTCGGCGACAGTGTGACGTTCACCTTGACCGTACAACCTGTCAACGATGCACCTCGTCTGATATCGCCGCTGCCTGGCGGAGCCTCCAACCCCGCCGATCCGACCGACGATGCTTACGCTATCGCGGCCAATGGCGAGATCACCTACACGCTCAAGGAAGACAACACGGGTGCGGGTGGCGTTGCGACGCCGTACCGAATCAATTTGCGGGCAACCGGCGGTGGAGGTTACGAGCCGATCGGTTTATTGGATCTATTCGAAGTCGGTCCAGCCAATGAAGTTTCTGCGACCGAACCTGGTGGATCCCAGACGCTCAGCCTCGCAAACTTCCCAGCACAAACCGATCTGGGTGGAAGTTTGGTGGTGGTCACCGATGGCGGAGGCATTCCAATTGCCTTGGATTACACACCGCCGGTTGACTACAACAACGATATCGGCATCGCTGATTCGTTTAACTATTTGATTACCGACGGGAACGCAACCGGCGAGACCTATTCATTGTTTACCGGCCAGTTGGAACCCGATCCGTTGACGGTGACCAATAAAGTCTTGTTGAACTTGACACCTGTCAACGATGCACCAGTGTTTGAACTGAGTACCGATCAGGTTCAGGTTGCCGAAGATGCGGCGTTGCAGACGAGAGCTGGATTCGCATTCAACTTTGCTGCCGGCCCAATTGCGACAGCAACCGATGAAACGGACTTCTTTACCGGACAGTCGTTCGCGTTTGACCTGTCGCCCAACAATTTCCCAGCGGGAGACTTGGCTACCCTGTTTGATGCTCCGCCGGCGATTTCCAATGGTGGCGTGTTGACCTTCGAAGCGGCCGACGACGTGTTTGGACAGTTTGTATTTGATGTGACCGTGATGGATTTGGACGCCGATAATCTGCCGCGTGGTGATGTGAATGTCTCAGCGATCCAAACGTTGACGATCGACGTTCGCCCCGTGAACGATCCACCACAGATCAATCCAGCAGCAGTCGGTACGTTGGACTTCGTAACGCGTGAGGACATGCCATTACAGATCAGCGCATCGGGTGGCACCGTCGCTGGAGACCTGCTGGGAGCGTTCGATCCGGGACCAGCCAACGAGTCGGCCAATATTACGCCTGGCGGAAACCAGACCGTTCAGCTCAGCACGGTCCCGACGATGACCGATCAAGGCGGCACGTTGACGCCGATTTTTGACTCGGGTAACCAACTGACGCATTACGAGTATGCACCGGCGCCAAACTTTGTCGGGTCGGATAGCTTTGTCTATCAGGTAATCGATGATGGGGAGACCGTGCTAGTCGGTTCGACCGGTCAGCCGATTGCCGATCCCAAGCCGACTGACGTGACCGTGACGATTGATGTCCAAGCGGTTAACAACGCACCCGTGTTCACTGGTGCCGACGACGTCGTCGTGATGGAAGACGACGGAGTCGTTACGATCGACGATTGGGCGACTGACGTCTTGCCCGGTCCGCTCACCGCTACCGATGAATTGACCGGTCCGAACGCTCAAACGTTGACCGTCGTCGACTTGGTTCCGGTGGCGGGCAATCCCAGCCCATCGATCTTCGCTGTCGAGCCATTCTTGACGCGGATCGGCAATTCGTTGCGGCTTTCCTTTGAAACCGCACAAGACGCAAGTGGCGTCGCTGAGTTTGACTTGGTGTTGACCGATGACGGACCCAACAGTCCTGCCAACGGCGATGTTAATACGACGATCAAGCGGTTCCAGATCGTCATTGGAGTGGACAACGATCCACCAACGTTCACTGCTGGGCCAGCGATCCAGGTCAATGAAGACGAGGACGTTGGTAACGGCGCCGGTGTCTTTGCGTTCCCCGCTTGGGCGACCAATATCTCGCCTGGACCGGGTGATGAAGCGACAACTCAGAGCGTCACCGCGTTTGAGCTGACCGTTCCAACCGGTTCGACAAGTTTGTTCGCGGTCGCCCCGGCGATCGATCCGGTCACCGGCGATTTGACCTTCACGACGGCAACCGATGCCTTTGGAACGGTCGATATCGAAGTGGTAGCGGTGGACAATTTGTCCGGTCGCACCGATCCGCCCGTGACTCTGACGATCGATATCGCCGCGGTCGACGATAGCCCAGTCCCAGCGAACGACTTTATCAACACCGACGAAGACAAAATCCTACGGATCAGACGAGTCGATCTGTTGGCAAATGATACGGATCCGGATCTACCCAATGACACGCTCAGCGTGGTGATCATTCCACCGGTACCGTCATTGCTGGGAGCCACGATCACGATCGATCCAGCGACCGGTGACTTGGTGTACGATCCGACCACCTCCGCACTTTTGCAGGCGATGTCTCCTGCAAATTCACTGGAAGATCGATTCACTTATTCTGTCGAAGACGCCGACGGCGAAAACCCAAGGCCAACGGCCGAGGTGATTTTGACGGTCCAGGGGATCAATGATGAGCCGCGAGTGGTCGATGATCAGGCTAGCGTCGTTCCCGGTGGAACGATCAACATTGACGTACTAGCCAATGATGTGGATGTCGATGGAACGATCAATCGTCAGTCGATCATCATCACGTTGCAGCCCACCAATGGTGCGTTAAAAATCGAACCCGATGGGACGTTGACGTACACCGCCGATGACGGATTTACCGGTTCGGACACATTCCGCTACACGGTCGCCGATGAACTGAACCAGCAGAGCGAACAAGCGACCGTCACCATCGGTGTCAGCGATCTGCCGCAAGCCAATCCTGACGTGGGCGGTGGTGTGGTCGGTGATCCGACGGTTGACATCGACGTGCTGGCCAATGATACCGGTGATCTGAACATTGCATCGCTGCAAATCGAAACCCAGCCACAAAATGGCACGGTTCAGATTCTCGCCGGCGGCATTCTTCGCTATACCCCGACGGCTCCGTTCAACGGAGAAGATGTCTTTGGATACAGCATCGAGGACACATCGGGACGACGAAGTGCCGAGGGACAAATCACCGTCCGCTTTGTTCTGAGCGGTCGGCAGAACCCGGTTGAATTCGGCGATGTCGATGGCAATGGTGTGCTGACACCGGCGGATATCATCGCGGTGATCAACAAGCTGGCCAATGACGGAGCAGGGTTCACCAACGGTATTCCGGTTGCACCGGGCGATCGCGGACCAGATTTCTGGGACGCCGACGGTAGCGGTTTTGTTACGCCCGCCGATATCCTGGTCGTGATCACCGCGTTGCTGGAGCAGTCTTTCAACCAGGGCAACGAACAGATTGGTCCTCAGGGAGAGTTGATTCAGTCCGACGTGATCGAGATCGGTTCGGATCTTAATCGCAACGGATCTCGATTCGAGCCGGTATCGTCGATCCAAGACAATACCGACCATGTCGTGACCGCTTCGGTGATGTCGGCCGAAGTCGATCCAACAATTATCGACTCGATTGTCGACGATGAAGAGTCCGATGAAGACACGACGGCGGCTGTCGATGCGGTGCTGTCGGACCTGTTCTGAGCCGATCTAAGGGGACGGCCGGTTCCCACCGGCCGCCACAGTCAATCGACCGGTTCCAACCGGCCACGGGTTCAACTATCGGCCGGTGGGAACCTTGTCTTTACCCACAAGTCGGGTGATTGATGGCTTCTTTAATTCACCCTCCCACGCGCTAAATCATCCATGTAATAGAGACTTGTTCGTGGGAGGGTCGGCACCGAGCTTTAGCGAGTGTGACGGGGAGGGCGATCAACGTCTTCTGTTCGCCCTCCC
>JABDKS010000652.1 GCA_013002105.1 Pirellulaceae bacterium
TCAACGCGCTGGTCAGGACATCGTGATTTGTCATCAAAACGTGCCCACGAGTCTCTGGCGGCAATGAACGCGGGGCTCGCGCCGCGGCTTGCGCCGTCATCCACGGCTCATAAAAGAATTCGATGAACGTGAACGGCAGCAAAACCAACAAAAAGATGGTTCCCGTGGCCAACACCAAGATCGAAAAAAGTCGCCCCACGTCGGTGTGAAAAGTAATGTCACCAAATCCCAACGTGGACATCACGGTCAACGTCCAGTACAGCCCTGTAATCCAGCTGTACTGATGGCCCTCGCGCTGCATCAGTAGGTGAAAGAGAACCGTATAGGTCGTGACCAACACGGCCAGCACAACCACGTATCGCGCCAAAACATTCAGATTGCGACGTCCGCGACGGGTACGAATCAACGAGGCAAGTTGCGCGGTGAATGACCGTAGCATGGGACGCCTGGGTAACGCGGATGTTCGATCTAAAAAATCGGATCGGTTGGCTTTGGCCTCTGCGAATTCTACAACCGATCGATATGCCCGATGTTGAGGCACCTAATGCTGAGGTCCCCGATGCTGAACGCCAAAATCTGCTTTCGACACTCCAGTCTAATCTGCAGGCGTGCCACCGATGACAACGCACGTCTCACAAGCGTCTTGAAACGGATTTGCAGTGGAAATAACTGGTCTCCAGGTCCCAATTCCGAAGCCGATGGATACGAAAGTTTAACCGAGGCGATGCACCCGACCTGACGGTCCACCTGATCTGATTGACTAGTCAGGACCTCAATCGTTGCTCGTCACCGTCACATGATCGATGAAAATTTCCGCATTCGTCGCATTTCCAAACAAGCCGGGGCTGCCCATTTGATTGGGCGACGTGTCCGTGGCCGTCACGGTCCATTGCGTCGGTTCCACGTCATCACGTGGCCATACCTTGCCCTGAACGAGTGCCGTGCCATCGGCTTGGTTGGCAACGCGCAGCTTCACCGTGTACCACCTGCCACGATCCCAGACGTAAGGGGCTGACTGCGCCATCCTTAATTGGGCGGCCCAAGAACGCACTTGGAGTTTCTGTGATTCGCCCATCAAGTCCAGGGTGTAACGCTGTCCGATGACGCCCATATCGGGAAGCTTTTCGCCGGCGCCGGACCGAACGTCAGCCGTGACAGTGTAGTCATGTAAATCGGTTGGTCCGAACCACGACTGGCTGCGCGTTCCTTTTGGGATGGTCGATATTTTTACGATCATCGGCTCCCCATCAAGATCACGTGGTTCGTGCCGGTATCGCGCACCGATCCACGTGATGGGAACTTGCCGATCAGCAAAGTCAAATTTCCATGGCAATGCGCCAATCACGCGAACCCGAGCGGTTCCCTGGACATCGCCTGAGCGGAAAGAGACCGTCGCGGCAGTATGCGAAGCGTCCTTACCGGCGACAAACGTCAAGGAATCATCGATCGCACCGTCGCCCGGCACTTCTAACGTTAGCTCAGTCGGTTGATTCGCCAGTCGCCGGCCGTCGCGGTCAAAGCCGATGACTTGAAATGTTATCGATCCACCAGGCGCTACGATTACCTCAGCGGGCACCACTTGCAGTTGTGCCAGTTGAGTCCCCGCGGGCTGCTCCTGCGACACCTGCGACTGAGATACCGGCTCTGCCTGCAAATTTTTCGCTGCTGGGTCGCCCAAGCAAAACAGTCCACCGGTGGTACCAAGATAGATCCGTCCGTTCGAAATGGCGGGGGACCCTCCGACATCGTGTCCCGACGGCAAGCGGACTTTGAAGACCGATTCAACGCCATCGTCGGTCGGCCGCAACACATGGAACATACCCGAACCCGTGCAGGCGTAGATCAGCCCATCGGCTGCGACCAAACTGCCCCTCATGGAGGTGCCAAGCTTCATTCGTTTGCCAATTTCCTCACCAGTTTCTGCATCCAAAACGTGCAGTGCCGACGAGTCTTCGACTACATAAAGCCGGCCACTAAGTAACAGCGGTGAACTCTTGCCGACCATCAGTTCTTCGGTACGCCAGCGCTGTGCTGATGGCGCGCTAAGCGATGCCGCTTTGCCGTCGATACACACGACCGCGCCCATCGCAGTCCCAGAAGGATTTTCCTCCCCATGACCGATGTAGATTCGGTGCTCGTGATCAAATACAGCCGATGTATTGACACCGCGGCGCGAGACCGGCTCGCGCCACAATATCGTTCCCGTCCGCGGCTGCATGCCATACAGATTGCCATCTCCGGAGCCCGCAATCATCACTTGTTTTCCATCGATCACCGTCACCACAGGGGTGCTGAAGGTCGTGTCTTCGGGAAAAGGATTGGTGCTCTGAGTCCAGACTAGACGTCCGTCGACCTTGTCGAAGGCAAAAAAACGATGCGCTGGCTTTGCGGATTCATCCCAGCCGGTCGTCACGCCACTGATGATGACCAAATTCTCAAAGAGAACGGGTGTATTGGTGCGGCCTCCGTACGTGCTGAGCATGCCATATTCTTCGGACAGCGAGCGCGACCAGATCGTCTTGCCCGTTTTGCCGTCAATGCACTGAAAATAACAGCACGCGCCTTGAGCGTAGACATTGCCCGACGACGGATCACCCGACACATTGGACCAACCTACCCGTTCGGCAGGCAGGTCGGACAAGAATACATTGTAGATATTCTCCCACAGCAGTTCGCCAGTCTCGGCATCCAGACAGATAACCTTTTCGCGGTCTTTGGGTGTACCTGGCGAGTCGCGAACAATCGTATAGACGCGTCCGTTCATAGTGATCGGAGTCGAAATGCCCGCCGCGATTTCACTCTTCCAAATCACATTGCTTGCTTCCCCGCCCTTGGGGTCAAATCGATCAATCAACCCGGTCTCATTCGAGGTGCCGTTTTGACCGGGACCCCGCCACTGCGACCAGTCCTCCGCATGACCCACAGTGGCGGTGATTCCAACGACGACCGCTGAGAGGACGATGATCCATCGATTCATAAATAACAACCTTGAGTGAATGTGCAATTTCTTTGTCACCACAATTTCTTTGTCACCGCCAAATTTTTGTCACCACAGTAGAGAGATCCTGCGGCCCAAATGCTCGACCGTTCACTATTTGCAGGACATGCAGGTAGCAGCGTAGGGAACCGCTTCGAGCCGTTCCTTGGCAATGGCCGCTCCACAGCGTGTGCAGACGCCATACTTGCCCGTTTCGATCAAATGGAGTGCATGACGAATCTGCTTGATTTCTTCGTTCGTCGCATTTCCAATCGACGACAGCGCCTCGTCACCCTCGACGTCGGTGGCACGATCCTGCCAATCATCATCCGGTTCGTCGCTCAGATCCGCATCGATCTCTTCGACCCGGGCGACCAGTTGTGCCAGTTTCTGTTCAAGTTTGGCTTTGGTTTCTTTGTGGATTCCGTTCATTGGACTTGGTTCATTCAACGAGGGTGAAAACGAGTTTACGAAACCTCCACACCTTCGCATTTTGTGTACCAAACACTCACCGACGTCGGTAATCCTTGCTGTAGGAGCAACAATCGCTCCGACATGGCAAGCCGTCTACCAGGCTGCTGGAAACTTTCTTGCCGACTTGTCCTCCCTCAGCTCTGGATCGATGCTGGGCCGCGGCCACCCGCCTGGCCCTCGCTTGCTTTCAGGACTGCCGAATCAACCCGATCCCGGCGAGGTTGAAACCCTCCCCCGAGAGCTTTGAGTCCAGGTTGATAGAGTCGATACAACCCTCAAAACAGGTTCACACTGGTATCAGCTGCGATCAAATGTTCACCAGAATCCACTGGCACAATTCGCTGCGTTCTACAGTTCAATGCACTTGAATCGCGATTTCGTGGCTGGAACAGCAACCGCAATCTCGCACGCACGCGTCGGTAACGGGCACCGGCATCTTCATTACGCAAAGTAGGGGTACTCATGCTGAATGCATTTGCGCCATATTCGGATTTTCGCGTCACCGCGACAGAAGTTCTTCAGTATCTCCAGCGGAACTTTGGTTTTGCGCTTTGGATGGTCACACGCACCGAGGGCGATGACTGGATCGTCCTACAAGCCGAAGACCAGGGCTACGGAGTCCAAGAAGGCGATGTTTTTCGTTGGACCGATTCATTCTGTTCGCAAATGGTCCAAGGCAGCGGACCGAACATCGCTCCGATTTCGAACCAGGTTCCCGCCTATGCAGCTGCGCCGATTGGACAACAAGTCTCGATCGCGGCCTATATCGGGCTTCCGCTGACCAAACCTGACGGCACCTTGTTCGGAACGCTATGCGCTATCGATCCGCAAGCTCAGTGCGAAAGTCTCAACGACGCACTGCCCCAACTGCAGCTGATCTGCCGAATGCTGGGGACGGTATTGTCTGCCGAGTTAAAAGCGGAATCAGAGATGCGCCGCGCGGAGCGAGCCGAAGCCGAGGCGGAAACCGATTCGCTGACAGGACTTTACAATCGCCGCGGATGGGACCGGCTACTTGATGCCGAAGAATCACGCTGCGGCCGCTACGGTCATGCGGCCGCCGTGGTTTCGATCGACATGGATAATTTCAAGCAAATCAATGATTTGCATGGTCACAGTGCTGGCGATCGTCAACTGCAAGAGGCCGCACGGGCATTACGCCAGGCGGCACGCGGTTGTGACGTGGTCGCGCGTGTTGGCGGTGATGAATTTGCCGTACTGGCTGTCCACTGTGACCAACAGGGTGCCCAATCGCTGGTGACCAGAACGCAGGAGGCATTTTCGCAACTGGGGCTGCAGGGATCGATGGGAATCGGATTAAGAGAACCATCCAAGACGCTCAATGACGCTTGGATCCAGGCCGACGCGAATATGTATCGGGCCAAGAGACGCGGAACCCCAATCAAAACCACGCAAGTGGCCAACGATCTGGGTTCGCACATCTAATGATCGCTGGCTATTGCCTTTCGATCTCGCTGGCTGGACGCTCCGCCTGCTGAGCGATCCGTCGCAACATGCCGCGAAACATGATCGCATGCAACGGATAGATCCCGTACCAGTAAGCGAGACCAAAAAAACCGATCGGATCAAAAATCGCTGTTTGGCGAATGGTCGATCCGTCGTCACATGGTTCGACCTCGAATTCCAGCCAGGCACGCCCGGGAACTTTCATTTCTGCAGATAGACGCAGCAGATGGTCGGCGTCGTATTCTTGCACCCGCCACCAATCCAAAACTTCGCCCACATTCAAATGCTCGGGGTCGCGTCGGGACCGACGCATTCCAACGCCTCCCAACAACAAATCGATCCAACCACGGAGCGTCCACAGAAAGTTTCCGAAGTACCAACCCTGTTTGCCGCCAATTTTGCGGATCGGTGCAAAAGCTTGAGCGGGAGGGACCGACACGGTTACACACCGTGAATCGACGACGCGATTTCCAAACCGCACGCCGCCCCATTGGAAGACGCCGCGAGACGCGGACAGGGCATCCGACCATCGCGTTTGGGCGTATTTTTCGTCCTCGTTCACGAGGGCTCGTTGGATCGCGTCGGCCAACCCGCGTGGTCGAACCGAAAATGCTTCGATCGCCGAATCGTCTTTGACAACCGTCGGATTTTTTAAACTGTCGACCAGTTTTCTTCCCACCCGCGCATAGACGGGTGTCACCAAGCCCAGCCACAAACTTGATAACCGCGGCGTCAGCACGGGAACGGAGATAAACCAGCGTCGCAACCCACGTTGCGCGGCGTACTCACGCATGATGTCGCCGTAACTGACAGCGTCGGGCCCACCAATTTCAAAAATGCGACTCTCTTCGCCCCGCCAATCCAGCGATTCCACCAGGTATTGCAATAGATCTTCGATCGCAATCGGCTGCGTTTGGACACTCACCCATTTGGGACAAATCATCACGGGCAGACGTTGCACCAATGCACGTACCAACTCGAACGACAAACTCCCTGAACCGATTACAATCGCGGCCCGCAACTCAACCACCACACAACCCGACTTCCTCAGCACGTCGCCTACCTCATGACGACTGCGTAAGTGCGGCGAAAGATCTGCGGTGTCTTCACCCAAACCGCCCAGATAGATGATTCGCTCAGCGCCCGCATGCTTGGCCGCCTCTGCAAAATTCTCCGCCGCGCGACGATCTTGATCTTCGAACGAACCGGACGAATCCATCGAATGGACTAAGTAATACGCGGTCTTAACCGATCGAAATGCATCCGCCAGCGAATCGGCTTGCAGCAGATCACCGCCGACGATTTCGGTTTGTTCGTCCGCGCGGTGCTGCAGGTTTTCCGGTTTGCGTGCGAGGCAGCGAACGCGAACACCTTGTGCCTGCAAAAGCGGCAGCAAGCGACCACCAACGTAGCCGGTCGCACCAGTTAACAAAACGATCTGATCTCTATCGTTCATGGCCAAGAACTCGGCATCGATTCACTCCATCAAAGGACTTGCCGAAATCAGATGAAACATTTTTTCTCCAATCGCAGCACGGCAAGCGACGTCGTCGCGGAACTGGATTCTGTGATGGCGTCAAGGGTTGCCCGCGATCGACGTGCCGGCCCCCGAACGAACACTAACCCGGCCCGCCTTCGCAGCAGGTTTCGCAGATCGTGTGACATCTTGAACACTGCAATTTGGCACGGACTTCCATTAAACGACCGCCACAGGCTGGGCACGCTGGCATCGTGCTGCAGGACGGGCTTGAATCGCCCGAGCGGTTCGTCCCCCTGTCCGCCACAAAACCTGTCTTGGCTGGGATTCGTTGATCCGACTGCATTGTTGCCTCCTCGTCTACCGGTACCGATCGTTCGCTGATCGAAACCATAGCGGATGCCCCTCCGAGACAGAAGTCGGCCCCAAAAGTTCGACTCAGACGTTGCAATTGTTGACCCCGACGTCAAGGAGATTTATTAAACTGTGGACACGGTCGTTTCCAAACCATTTGACAATCCATCATCCTCCTTACGAAATCGCAATGTCAAAACTCACCCGTCGTCAGATTCTTGCTGCCGGTGTCGCCGGCGGCGTCACCACCGCGTTGCCGGCACGGCCCCTCTGGGCCGCCAACCCCAACGGCGAAATCAATCTTGGATTCATCAGTTGTGGCGGACGCGCCAACAGTTTGATGAGTCAGTTCGATGAAGTATCGGGCGTTAACATCGCTGGACTTTGCGACGTCGACGAAAAACGACTCGGCGCGGCCAAACAACGATTCCCTAAAGCCGATGCTTGGACCGACATGCGAGACATGCTTTCGGCAGCCAACATCGATGCCGTTGTGATCTCCACCTGCAATCACTGGCATTGCTTGGCCGCGATCTGGGCGATGCAAGCCGGCAAACACGTTTACGTCGAAAAGCCACTGTCACACAGTCAGTGGGAAGGCCGTCAGACCGTTGCCGCATCGCGCAAGTACGATCGCATCTGCCAAATCGGTACGCAGCAACGAAGCGATCCGATGCAAGCAGAAATCAAAAAGTTTTTGCATGAAGAAAAAGCGTTGGGTGAAATCAAAGCCGCGCGCGTGAACCGATACGGTGTCCGACCGTCGATCGGAAAACGTGACACGCCGTTGGAGATCGAAAAGGACGTCGCCTACGACCTCTGGCTTGGACCGGCACAGGACGAACCGATCTATCGTAAAAGCCTGCATTACGATTGGCACTGGGTGTGGAACACCGGGTCGGGAGAAATGGGCAACTGGGGTGTCCACGTTTTGGACGATTTGCGCAACAACATTTTCCAAGACAGTGTTGCGTTACCCAAACGTATTTTAGGTGGCGGCGGTCGAGTCGTGCTCAACGACGCCGGCGAAACACCCAACGTGCATTTCGCTTATTTCGACACCGGATCGATCCCAGTGGTCATCGGACTGTCGAATTTGCCGTCCGAGCCAGGTGGCAAAAAGAGTCCGTCCCACCCCGGCCCCAGCAGCGGATACATGGCGTACTGCGAAGGAGGACGGTTCGAAGGTCAACGCGGCGGAGCTGCCGCTTACGACACCAGCGGTAAAAAGATCAAAACGTTTAAAGGGAATCGTGGCGATGTGGTCCACATGGCCAACTTCATCGACGCGGTACGAAATCACGATCGATCGATTCAGAACGCGGAAATCGCCGTGGGTAACGACAGTACCGGCTGGTGCAATCTTGCCAACATCGCCTTCCGAGCCGGCAGCGAGTTTTCGCAAGATCGAGCAGATCAGGTTGATTTGGAACAATGGACGGCCGTCGTCAACGATATGAACATGCACCTCGAGGCACACGACCTGAGTCTCGACAGCGATTCGATTCGGCTGAGTCCGATGCTGGAACTGGATCAGAAGACTGAACAGTTTGTAGGCGATCACGCCGAAGACGGAAACAAATTCCTCAAGCGCAAGTACCGAAAAGGATACGAAGTTCCAGAGATCGCTTGACCCGTTTTTTCTGATCGCGGAAAGTCGCTTCGCGATCTTTCGTGCCCTGCCTGCAGCCCGCCACGATCAAGTGGCGGGCTGCGTCGTTGTCTTCCCAACGCACACGACAAAATTTCCCCGCAGCCCACCGAATCAAACGCTGATGTTCAAAAGAATCATGCAGTGCGATCATTACCGAATGCTCCTGATGGCACTTGTCGTCGGCGTCGTGACCGGTGGCCGAGCGTGGGCTGCGGATCCGGTCGACTTTTCGCGACAGATCCGCCCCATCCTGTCAGACAAATGCTTTGCCTGTCACGGACCCGACGAACAGACACGCGAAGCCGGATTGCGGTTGGACATCCGCGATGACGCTGTCGATGCAATCGCGCCGGGCAATCCAGCCGAGTCCGAGTTGGTGCAACGAATTCTCTCGGACGACCCCGACTTGCAAATGCCACCCAAAAAGTCGCATAAGGATCTCGAGGCCGACGAGATGGAGTTATTGAAACAATGGGTCGCTGAGGGTGCGAAGTACGAACAACACTGGTCCTTTCGCCCACTCAAACGAGCCAGGCTACCAGCGATCAAACATTTTCAAAACAAAAATGCCATCGACGCGTTGCTCCTGAACAAACTGGCGTCTGAGTCGATGGACTTCGCGCCGCCAGCCGACAAAGTCACCCTCGTCCGACGACTGTACATCGACCTACTCGGCCTGCCTCCGACTCCAGCCGAAGTAGACGCGTTCGTAAACGATTCGTCACCCGATGCGTGGGACAACCTGGTGGCCCGACTGCTTGACGATACACGCTTCGGCGAACGGATGGCCGTCTATTGGTTGGACTTGGTTCGATACGCCGATACGATCGGCTACCACAGCGATGCCTATGTCGAAGTCAGCGCGTATCGTGACTACGTAATCGATTCGTTCAATCAAAACAAACCCTTTGATCAATTCTCGATCGAACAGCTCGCCGGTGACCTGCTCCCCGAAGCCACGCCGGATCAGAAAATTGCGTCGGGATACAACCGTTTGTTGCAGACAACCGAAGAGGGTGGGGCACAGGCCAAGGAGTACATCGCGATCTATGCGGCCGACCGAGTCCGTAATGTCTCGGGCGTCTGGATGGGGCTGACCGTAGGTTGCGCCCAATGCCACGATCACAAATACGATCCGATCACCGCCAAAGATTTCTATTCACTCGCCGCGTTCTTTGCGGACATCAAAGAGAAAGCCGTTGGTAAACGAGACCCAAATTTCAAAGTCATTTCGCCAGAGCAGCAGGCACATTTAGACGAACTGCGGCACACAGCCGATCGATTGCGTTTGCCGCAGTTGTTGTCGGACGATCCTGACCTCGCAGCCAAACTGCAAGCCGGTCAATCCGATTGGGAATCGAAAACGCTGGCGGCACTGGACGACAAGTCTTCTCCCTGGATGACCGCACCTACCGGCCAGTACACCGCCACCGGCGGTGTTGTCTTGAAACGACAAGACGACGGATCGTACTTGAGCACCAAAGGAAACCCGAACAAGGGTGATTACATTTGCAAGATCGAAACGACCGGGCCGGTACGCGCGATTCGACTAGAAATCTTTCCCGATCAGAGTTTCTCTCGCAAGGAAGGATTCTCACGGGGCAACGGAAATATCGTGCTGACCGATTTTTCGGTGCGGATCAACGACGAGCCGGTTGAAATCACCAGCGCGATTGCCGATTACGAACAGGCAAGTTGGCCGATCGCAAACACGCTGGACGATGACGACCGATCCGGATGGGCGGTCGACGGACATCACAAATCGGCAACCAGCCACCAGGCCGTTTTTGCATTGGCTCCAGAAGCAACCAAGAAGGAAACGGCCGACGCACCCGCAGCGTCGCAAGTCGTCGAGATTCGTATGCGGCATCAATCGGTTCACCCCAAACATTTAATTGGCCGATTTCGATTGAGCCTCTCGCAAGATCCTAACGCTGGCTTGTCCGATTCGATTCGCATCCCCGAAACCATCGCCAAGATTCTCCGCAAGTCACCCGATCAGCGAAACGAAAGCGAGAGGAAGCAATTGCGTGAGCATTATCAGTCCATCGCGACTGAATTGAATGAACCGCGCCGGCAACTAGCGAGAATCGAAAAAGAATTGGAAACCTTCGAGAAGTCGCTGCCCACGACACTGATCACCGAAGCGATGCCTGATCCCCGCATGACACGAATCCTGCCACGTGGAAACTGGCTGGATGACTCCGGCGAGGTTGTCCAACCGGCCGTGCCGGATTTTTTGCCACACACTGCGATCACGGACCGTCGTGCCAACCGATTGGACTTGGCTCAGTGGTTGTTCGAACCGGAGAATCCGTTGACAGCCCGGACCTTCGTAAACCGACTATGGAAGCTTTTTTACGGGCGCGGGTTATCTCGCAATCTGGACGACCTGGGTGGTCAAGGCCAACCACCGACGCATCCCGAGTTATTGGATTGGCTCGCGCTGGAGTTCCAAGAGAGCGGTTGGGACATCAAACAAATGATTCGCCTGATCGTCACGTCGGGCAGTTACATGCAATCGTCGCAAACCACACCCCATTTGCGTCTGAAAGATCCCAACAACGATTACTTCGCCAGACAGGGTCGCTGGCGTATCGAAGCCGAGTTCATACGCGACACCGCGTTGCAACTCAGTGGGCTCTTGCGCGACGGTAAAACCGGTGGCAAGAGTGTCAAACCCTATCAACCGGTCGGCTACTGGGAACACCTGAACTTTCCCAAGCGGACTTGGTCAGCTTCCAAAGGCGAGGATCTCTACCGACGGACGTTGTACACATTCTGGTGTCGAACTTTCCTGCACCCGTCGCTGCTGGCGTTTGACGCACCCAGTCGCGAAGAATGCACGGCCCAGCGGGCACGATCCAATATCCCGCAGCAGGCGCTGGCGCTGTTAAACGATCCGGTCTACGTCGAAACTGCACGCGAATTTGCAACGCGGATCATTTTGTCCGCGCCCGAACGCGATCATCGGTTGCAGTGGGCTTTTCGCGAAGCGACCTCACGCGCGGCGACGGAGGATGAATTGCAGGTCTTGCGGAATCTGCACGATCAACAAACCGAGCTCTATTCGGATGCGACGGACGCAGCCAATGCGGTTGTTCGCGTCGGTGACGCACCGCTCTCAGATACGATCGACACGGTCGAATTAGCCATTTGGACGCAGGTTGCCCGCGCCCTGTTGAACCTTTACGAAACGACCTCCCGTTTTTAAACGTTTTTTGCGCAAGCCAACAACATCTCCCATGAATCAAATCCACCGACGCACGTTTCTGAACGCCGGTACCGTTGGCATCGGATCGATCGCGCTGACCAACCAAATCCTGGCCGATCAAAAACGGCAAGGACTTGGAAACATCCAGCCCCACTTTCCCGTCAAAGCAAAGCGGGTGATCCATCTTTGCATGGCAGGTGGACCGTCGCATCTAGAGACGTTTGACTATAAACCCAAGCTGGCGGAAATGGACGGCCAGCCGATGCCCAAGTCGATCACCGACGGACAGCCGATCGCACAGCTCCAGGGCAAAGAACTCAAATGCCTGGCACCACAATTTAAATTCGACAAGGTCGGACAGTCCGGTCAAGAAATTTCGGAAACGTTTCCGCATATCGCGAAGATCGCTGACGATATCGCCATCGTCCGATCGATGACCACCCAACAAATCAATCACGATCCTGCGCACACGTTCATGAACTGCGGGACGCAGATTTCCGGTCGTCCCTGCATGGGATCTTGGGTGCTGTACGGACTGGGCAGCGAAGCGGAAGACTTGCCCGGGTACGTGGTGATGACGTCAGTCGGCGGCGGCCAGTCACAACCGATTGCATCACGACAATGGCACAGCGGATTCTTGCCCAGCAAATACCAAGGCGTTCACTTTCACTCCAAGGGCGACCCTGTCCTGTACGTCGGCAATCCCCCGGGCGTGTCGCGCAACGGGCAAAAGAGCGTCATCGATGCGGTCAATGATTTGAATCGCCTCCATAACAACGTGGTCGACAACCCTGAGATCGCAACCGGAATTTCGCAATACGAACTCGCCTTCAAAATGCAATCCAGCGTGCCCGAGCTTGTCGATGTTTCCAGCGAACCGCAAAACATCTTGGACATGTACGGTGCCAAACCAGGCGACGGATCCTTCGCCAGTAATTGTCTCTTGGCGCGACGGTTGGCCGAACGGGGCGTGCGATTCATCCAACTTTATCACCGCGGCTGGGATCACCACGGCGGCGTCAAAAATGGCGTCAAAACAACCTCCAACCTTGTTGACCAGGCCAGCTGGGCACTGGTCGAGGATTTGAAGCAACGCGGCATGCTGAAGGACACGCTGGTGATTTTCGGCGGCGAATTTGGACGAACCCCGATGTCCCAAGGCGGCGGCAACAATCCCGGACGTGACCATCACATCAAGGGTTTCTCGCTGTGGATGGCCGGCGGCGGGATCAAAGGTGGTGTGACTCACGGTGCAACCGACGATTTCGGATACAACGCGGTCGAAGATGTCGTCCACGTTCGCGACTTACACGCCACGATGCTACGTTTGCTGGGAATCGATCACGAACGATTCAGTTTCAAGTTCCAAGGACTGGACATGCGACTCACAGGCGTCGAGCCCGCACATGTCATCAGTCCACTGTTGGCATAAGTCCAAATGAGCATCCAGAAGGACAAAAACGGATTCTTCGTGTGGGGCGACTACCAACAAGGGTCCCCGGGACTGGGCGTCCAAAGCGATCGGATCGATGAATGCATCGACTACTATCACGCCAACGGATTCAACGGACTCTTTGGATCCGCCAGTTTTGGATTCGATCAGGACAATCTGGACTTCTTGGTTCAGGCACCCGCAGTCCAATGGTTATGGTTCTGGGACATCAACTTAAAAAACATCGATCCCCTCTACGGACTCAACCAACTCAATCACTTTGGCATCCACCCCAAACGTCCCGGAATTGATTTCTCGCGACTGCCCTCGCTTCGCACGGCGGTCAATTTCTGGATCAAATCCGATACCGGCATCACCAAATCAAAGATCACTGAGTACTACCATTGGCACTACAAACCTCGAGATAAGTCGTACGAGGGCCTGGAGATGCCCAAGAATGTCAAGAAGTTGGAAATGAATTGGGCCAATCCGGCGTCGTTGGAAGGTTTGCCCGTAATGAAAAAACTCAAATCGCTGCAGTTCCATCGTTGTCGAAATCTCAATGACCTGTCGGCTCTGCCTCGCGTCGCGCCCAATTTGGAAAACTTGCTCATCACGACGTCATCCAAAGTCGACCCAACGGACGGAATCCTGGACCATCCAACACTAAAATCCGCCTGGATCGACGGCAACGAATACGCTCGACAAGATCCTGCCGAATGATTGGCACCGCTACTATCGGGAGAAGGTTGTGAATGCGAAATGGAGAATTCGATTTCGACTGTCGTCGCTGCTCTTGATGCCGGCGATGGTTGCCTTCTTTATCGCCGGTTGGCAAGCCAGTCGATATCAAATCCGACAAGAGTACGAACAACAGAAGGCAGCAGCACAACTACGGCGTGAAGAAATCTTTTCGCAATTGGAGTTGCGTCGATCGATTCGTGGCGATTTGTGGCAGATGAATATCGACAACCTCGAACAACAGCAGCGAATGAAGACGTTTGATCGACTGATGCAGGATCCGGCCAACCGAAACCTGATGCCGGAGTTTCGGAATTAGAGCAATTTTAGTTTTCTCGTAGGCCAGGACCTGTCCTGGCGCAGCTGTGCCAGGACAGGTCCTGGCCTGAATGGCACTTAATCGGTGTAACTCTTGATCGTCTAGGAAC
>JABDKS010000690.1 GCA_013002105.1 Pirellulaceae bacterium
ACCCTTTGCTGAACCACTCGGGTGAAGGGGCCGTTGATGACGTCTCGCGTAGTTGCGAACTGGACTGTTGGATCGCCGCCAGAATGTCCGAAATCAAGGCTGACACGGACGAGGAGCAATTTGAGAAAGTAAATGATCGAATCGTTGAAGCGGTGACGCCAAAGTTGGAAGGCTCCAGTTCCGTCTTGGAAAAAATGATTGCGCATTTTGGCCAATTCGATGTCGATCAAGCTCGTCGCGAGTTGGGGCGGCGTTTGTTGGGCGACGAGGCCTATTTGGCGTTGGAGCGACTCGCGATGGGAGTCACATTCAGTCGAATGCAGGACATCGAATCTTTATCGGACGAGCAGTTGCTGTTGCTTTCTCAGGCATTCACCAATGGTGGGTTGGCCCAGGATGCGGTAAACGTACTGGAACATCTGCGTCAACGTGATCTGGAACAGGTCGATGCATCCACGATCGAGGACTTGGAGAAACTGGCCAGGTCGCAATTGCCAAGTCACCAATGGGACGACAAGGTTGCACTGGATTGGCAGTCCAGCCAATTGCGTCCTCGTGGTTTGGGAATGATCACGTCGTCGCGGAGAATCATGCGAACCGAAGTCGCGGTGGGCGAAAGCTTTCGTGGTTGGCAATTAATCACCGAGGGGAGTGCGATCGCAATGCGGGATGCCAATGGTCAAGTCATTGGGATGCCTTCAGGAAGCCTGGTTCGACGCGATGATGGAGACCGGGATGCAAAGATTCACGGCGGTGTGATGTTGTTAGTGCGTCAAGGACAAATCACTGCCGTCGATCTCTATAAGATTCGCGGGAACCAAGGAATTGAATCGATTCTTTGGCACCGCAATTTCAGTGGCGATGGATCGGTGGTCGCCAGTCGGCGTAGCATGTCGACAAAGTTTGGTGTGATGTATTATCGCTATCAATTGACGTCGTCCAAAGGGACGTCCAGTGATCGCGAATTTCGCGTTGGAACCATTTTGGGTGATCGCGTGTTCGTGCTCCAAGGCGGCGAATTGATGGCGGTCGATCTCGCCACCTCCAAAACACTTTGGCGAAACTCTACCGCACCAATCAGCGGCGCTGTCGTCTCCGACGGGCAGCGAGTCGCTGTGGTGTCCAAAGACAAGATCGTTTCGTTTGATGTGTTCGATGGCCGTAATTTGAGTGAACATCCTTGGGAGTATGGTGAGATTTGGTTGTCAGCAGGGCGGAATCTACTTTGTTACGCACCGACAGACGATCCCTTTGTTTACAAAGTTCGGATTGTAAATCCATTCACTCGCGAAATCTTGCATGAAACTGATTCACTGACATCCAATCGAGGTGCCAAAGATGATCAGCGCGGTTTTGGCAGAATCGTGAACGACCGTTACATGATTTTGTTGGATACCAAGGGAAACTTAACTGTTTGGGATGTGCACGATGGACGTGCGATTTCGAGTCTGAAGACACAGGCCTATAGTGATCTAAATGCGGTGCACGGGATCGAGTTGGACGGTCAACTGATCGTGTTTCCTTCGCGGCTGGAATCAATCGCCAACTTGCCAGGAAAAGAGCAAACCAAAACCCAGCAATCCACGACGCATCAAACTGTTCACGCCCTGTACGCCCTGTCGTTGGACGATGGTAGTCTGCGATGGGAGCGCGAGTTTGAAGAGCCGTGGGGTTGTACGGTGTCCCAACCCGGTAAGACGCCCCTGCTTGTTTTGAATCGATTGCGCTGGGTCATCAATAGCAATGGTCCGCGAACGATGCGGATGGACACAAACGCAGTCGATGTTCGCGACGGAAAAACGTTGCATGAACGATTGGGTACGGTCGTTTCGCCACGCTTAAACGAATTGCAAACGAAAGTAGTCGTGCAACCGGTCCAGGAACGAGTGATTGCGCAAGTGGGCGGCGAAGTGCTGACGTATAAGTTTGGGGAAACGGATCCAGAACCGGACCCGGATACACCGTCAGACAAGGCGACCGATGCAGACGCTCCGCCAAGCGACAATGATGATGATGCCGATCCATTTGGACGTTAGGAGTTGGCTTGGGCGATCGGCGACGAGTCGAACCACGGTGCAAATGCCGTGAAACGGCTGGTTTCGTGGGTTTTTAAGCGTTGGACCAGACGTGTCCGTGAAGCTGCGATGTTGTAGGTGTGGCAAGTGAATGGTTCATTTTGCCATTTTCTAACGACCCAGCATCGATAACTCACGGAGGAGCCAATCATGGCCAAATTTTACGTCCAATGTGGTCCAGTTCAGACCATCCTACTGGCTGATTCGGTTGAACAAGCCGCGCTCGCGGCGATGGACCATTCGTTGCAAGCTCATCTATGGATTTACGACGACCCGCAGTTGTCCGAATCCGATTGTCATGACCATTTGATGCTGGAAGCCCTGTTGCACTTGGATTCGACGATCCGAATCAGCGAGCGAGGGTTCAATCGGTCCGACGCGTCGGTGGTGGGCGTACCTGAGACCATCCAAAGTTGGCATCAATTGATGGTTGGGATGCGTCGGCTGTTCGTCGTCGCGGGCTTAGCACCGCGGTCGATGGCTACCGTCGCTGGACATGACCAAACCACAGAGGTCGATTATCCACGCTTGCCACGCTAGTCGCGGGCAGCCTCTTCGGGGGCAAAGATGCTACTGCATCTATAGATCTCTTGTAGACCAGGACCTGTCCTGGCGCGACTTTGCCAGGACAGGTCCTGGCCTACGATAAACCCACCTCGATGATGTAAACGCTCTACGGGCGTCGACTGATCGATTGATTGCGCTGCATCAATTGCTCGACCGCCTTTTGCAACACAGCGTCTTCGCTGTCGGTGACGACATGACCGTTGTGGTCGGGTCGCAACGCGATGTGTGTTGGTTCCACCTGAAACTTGGGATTCACACCATTGCGACTGATCGCCTTGCCGCTGGGTGAATAGAATTTGGCGGTGGTCAGGCAAAGACCGAATTTGGCCGCCTGCATTCGGAAGATGCCTTGCACGCTGCCTTTGCCGTAACTGGTTTCGCCAACGATGATTCCACGACCGGTATCGGAGATTGCCCCTGCAAAGATTTCGCTGGCACTGGCGCTGTCACTATCGATCAGCACGGCCAATGGAATGTCCCAGGTGTTGGGTCGGTGGGCAACGTAATCAAAGTTCTCACGAGCGTTTCGTCCACGCGTGGTAACGATTCGTCCCTGGTCCAAGAATCGGTCTGCCACCTCGACTGCCGCTGACAGCAGTCCACCGGGGTTACCGCGAACATCCAAGACCAAAGAACGCATTCCTTTGCGATGGAGATCCCATAAGGCACGCTCTACGTCACGAGTGGTTGTCTTTTGGAAATTGGTCAGCCGAAGATAACCAATCTTATTGTCTTGGTTAACGAATCGGACATTTTCCACACATGGCACGTCAACGCGACGGCGTTGAACGCGTAATTCTTTTGCTTGACCGCTGGGAGTCACCAGGCCAATTGACACATAGGTGTGTTCGGGGCCACGCAGCAAGTCGGCGGCATAGTCGGGATCGACGTCGTTGGTTCGCGACGACTCGACACGAACAATCTTGTCGCCGGCCTGGATTCCGGCCTCTTGAGCCGGGCCATTGGGAATGACCGAGAGGATTTGCAAGTGATCGTTTTCGGACTTCAGTTCGACGCCTAAGCCGACGAAATTGCCTTCGATGTTCGAAAACATTTCGGTCAATTGGTCACCCGAAAGCAAGCGAGTGTAGGGATCCAGCGTCGATACGGCCCCGCTGACATACTCCAGAACGGTCGCCGTGGCGGGCAAACCAAGTTCGGTATTGGCCAAGCCTGCGACGAAAGCGACGTTCGAGCGCAGGTCGAACCGCGTGGCGTCATTTCGATCGGCAAGGCGTCGATGAACGTTCTGACGGAATTGTTCCACTTTGGCGGGATCGACGCCTGCCAACGTACGTTGGATGAATTTGTTCTCGGTCAACGCGACTTCCAGTGCAGCGGTGCCGTGCAGCATGACACGCGACCACTGGATCGGTTCGACGTAGTGTGTTTCCAGGTTCGCCAACACTTCGGAGTACAGGTCGAGTGCTTGGCTGGTGCTCAGAGTTTTAAGCGAATGAAGATAGCTGGCATCTTGAAAACGACGCTTCACATCAAAATGCAGTCGACTGATGATCAAACGCTGATAGAGCGTTTTACTTTCGGGATACCGGCGTGTCTGCTCCTCGTAGTGCCGAATCGCATCGGCCCACTGGTGATCTCGCTCGAGTTGAAACCCCGTTTCGATCGCGGCGGACTCAGTCAGCAGTCCGGCAGTCTGTTCAGCGGCCAAATCCTGGCTGGCGACTTCTTGTGCGAACAGAAAATTGGCCGGTGCGGCTAGCAGGCAGGCGGCGACGATGATGGCTTGCAAGCACAACATTGTCGATCCGTACCATGCTCGCAATCGAACCCGTGCGTTAAGTGACATGCGAACGTCCATCTGAGTGTCAGGGGGAGGGACACAAGCATCGAGGGAGGCGATACCAGTGCGTGGCCGCAAATAACACTCAGAGCGGGCGGCCACGGGAATATAGGTCACAAAGGGTGCCTGGTCAAAAAACCGTTGCGGTGGTAAAGCGGAAAATTGCGTGCAACCTGAATCATCCTTAATCGCGAAGTTGATCGCTTGGATAATTCCGGTCCTAACGAGAGCCGCCGAAAAGAGTGCTCTGCTCGTCGTTGTGTTTCACACGGTTTCCCACCGCTGCGCGTCCTATCGCAAATGGCAACTCAAGTTGCCGTGGCCTCACTAGTTACGATACGCGCTGTCCAGTTCAGCGGCAACAACTTTGGCGAAGAAGCGTTGACATCTACCTGCCAGGCTTCCTACCGTTCGCCAAGATCAGCAAGGTATCGCTGAACGATTTAGTTTACCCAACCGTCGCATCACCTAGCCCCGTTTGCATTGAATAGGGGCGGATCGGAGTTTCCCACTGAATCTTCATCACGCAATTTCGATTCTTCAGCAGCCAGGGCAACTGCTAATTGATCTCAATGCGATCCGTCCTGACATCCAAACCAATCGTCTCAGACAAATCATCCGGCAAGGTTAAGATCCCGACGCAGTAAACACGTCCCCGACTGTATGTCCCGTTTCGCCGATTCAATTCGCACTGCTCCATCGCTCTTGTTGCGCAACAAGGCGGCCGGTGGCTGCGCGCGCAGTGCCAACGGGGCACGCCGTGTGCTGATCGTGTGCATGTTGCTGATCGTCGCAGTGGCCAATGGATGCGCATCGGGACGATATGTCACCGCGCGGCGAATGCGAGACAATCCGTTGGCATCGTCGCTGGCATTGCTCAAGCGGAGCGGTCCCGAGATCAGTGATCGGACCTGGAATACGTTGCGTCGATATGGATTGGAGGATCAATACAATCATGATTGCCGCAAATGCGTGACCAAGATGCGCGGCGTGATTCGAGACAATCCCGATCCCGAATTGGTTTATGCATTGGTCGAATTGTCATATGTCGAAGGAAAAAAGGCGGAACGAGCGGGCAACTCCAGTGACGCGTTGAATCAGTACGGTATCGCCTTGACCAGTAGCTATCACTACCTGTTCGGAGATGAATTTAGCGCCACGAGGAATCGATATGATCCCCAATTCCGAGCGGTATGTGATTTGTACAACGAGTCGCTCGAGGATGCATTGCGGCTACTGTGCGCACAAAACAAACTCGTTCCCGGGCAAACGTACCGCATCGACACCCAGGATCGCGAATTCGTCGTGCATACAGAGATGCGAGGAAAATGGAGTGCTCAGGAATTTGATCACTATGAATTCGTAAGCGACTTTGAGATCAAAACGCTTCGCAACAAGCACACCACTTATGGGCTCGGCGTACCGCTGGTCGCCGTGCGACGTCCGACCAGTCAACGCGAGGAAGACGAAAAATACTACCCAGAAGGGCTCAGTTACGCCGTCACCGCCTTGATGCGATGTGTGCCATCGACGGATGACGCAAGCGGTGAAACGACCAAGTGCATTCTTGAATTCTTTGATCCCCTGGCCGCCAACCAGATTCAATTGTCCGATCACTGGGTACCGTTGGAAACCGATCTGACGACTCCGTTGGCGTATTTCCTGGACAACCCCAAGTTTCAGGAACGCACTTCAGCGACTACTGGTTTGATCAACCCGGCCGACGCGCAGAAAGACCGCGGGCTATTTATGTTGGAACCTTATGATCCGACGCGGATCCCGGTGTTGATGGTGCATGGTCTGTGGTCGAGTCCCGCAACGTGGATGGACATGTTCAACGATCTGCGTAGCTTTCCCGAAATTCGTGAGCGCTATCAGTTTTGGTTTTACCTGTATCCGTCTGGGCAACCGTTTTGGCTCAGCGCGACACAGTTGCGAAGCGATCTGCAGAAGATGCGAAATGTTTTTGATCCGACCCATCGTCACCATCCGATCGATCAGATGGTTTTGGTGGGCCACAGCATGGGCGGATTGGTCAGTCGAATGCAAACCATCGACAGCGGCGATGACTTTTGGAAGATCGTTAGTGATCAGCCCGCCAATCGGCTGAAAGGACCTAAGTTTGAACGAAACAAGCTGGTCAGTGCTCTGTTCTTTAAACCGAATCAGTCGGTTGCGCGTGTGATCACGATTGGAACGCCACACCGAGGTAGTGATTTCGCAAATGAATACACACGCTGGCTGGCTCGAAAAATCATCAAGCTACCCTCGCTCGCGGTTTCCGCCGGCGAAAGATTGGCCAGGGCTAATCCACGGTTGTTCAAAGACACGTCGCTATTGACGACGTCCAATGCAATCGATTCGTTGGCACCCGAGTCACCGATCTTTCCTGTCATGCAGCGAGCGCGATACTCGCCGAGAGTTAAATTTCACAATATTATCGGTGTGTTGGAAGAACCCGGATTCTTGCAACGCAGAGCTGGGCGTGGCGACGGCATCGTCGAATACACCAGTGCACGCATGGATGACGTGGAAAGTGAGTTAGTCGTCGACGCTGAACACACATCCATTCACATGGTGGGCAAAACGATTTATGAGGTGCGGAGAATCCTGTTACAGCATCTTCAGGATGTGGATATGCAGGGTCGGATCGCGACGCTTTCGACTCAGTGGGAGTCCATCGACACTGAGATTGATAACGAAACTTTGGTGCCGATCGCGATTCCACGGTAAAGACGTCATCGTGGACGCCTTGGTGGAATGATTCAGCCGGCCGCGACGAATCCGGCCAAAGGAGCGCGACTGAGTTTCGCTTCCTTGCCCGACGGTTTGACGGTACCGACGAACATGTGCGACTGGGGCGTCCGCGTCAGGCGGCTGATTCCCACTGCATCGTTCACGCGAGACTTTCCGGCATTGCTCTTGGGATTTCGCTTCGGCGGATGGGCAAACGCCTGTTCGCGGTCAGAAATCTGTCCCTCATCTAGCCCCTCTTGATCGAGCGGTTCCAATTCGCCACGAACAATGCGGATGTCACGCGGGGCTTCGATGCCGATCCGAACCGTGTTTCCTCGAACCCGAATCAACGTGACTTTGATGTCGTCGCCGATCAGGATTTGTTCGTCAAGTTTTCGTGTAAGAACCAACATGGCAGTTTCCTTCGCCTTGGAGTAGTAGGTGGTAGAGTCGGTTGCCGAGTCTTTGGAAATGGTTGGCAACGATGGAGTGTTAATGCACCCGGCGTGCCAAAACGAAAAGTATGCTACCGGCATTTTTCGTAAGTGTTTGCTGCGGGGGACCTTAGCGAAATCTTCTCGCTCGCGACGCATTAGCCAGCAAAGCCTGTGGTGGGAACGATTTACAAACGATTGAAACGATCTTCGTGAAACACGGGTCGTGAAACGCGACAGGTGGAGTGTTCTGTCGGCTTGGGACGGCATTCGCCTTGAGTCAAACTGAAAGTTTTTCTAGTTTCCCGACATCCCGCCATTCATGCGTTCACGCTCTGCCGTGAGACGAATGACGATTTGATTTCTGCCCGGTTCAAAGGAGTGACCGCGATGCCATTACAGCCTGCCCGAATGTGGCCATGGATGTTCGCAATGAAGCGACTTGGATTTCTGACTTTGGTTCTCGTCGTGTGCTGTCCAACGGTCATCGCACAGCAACAACAAGCCAACAGTGTGGTCGCCGTCGTGAACGCCGACCCCATCACCCGAAAAACGCTGACCGATGCGACATTGCTGCGTTACGGTGTCGATGTGTTGGACAACATGATCAACCGCCACCTGATTTTGCAGGCTTGCAACGAAAGTGGCATCGAAGTGACATCGGAAGAGGTCCGAGAGGAGATCAATCGACTCGCAAGTAAGTTTGGCCTGTCGATGGAAAGTTACATGCAATTGCTGCAAGACGAGCGTGACATCTCGCCGGATCAGTATAGTCGTGAAATTGTCTGGCCGATGCTGGCGTTACGAAAACTGGTTGCCAATCAGGTCGAGCCTTCGAAGCAGGAATTTGACCGGGCGATGCTCGCTCAGTTCGGCGAAGCGGTTAAATGCCGAATGATCATGGTGCCGAGCAAAGAGACGGCTGAGCAATTGCGAACCGAGGCGATCAAGAACCCTGGCCAGTTCGCGGCTCTCGCAAAACAACATAGTAAAGACGAATCGAGTGCGAGCGTGGGCGGGCTGATTCCGCCTATCCGTCGATTCACCGGTGACTCGCGATTGGAGGATGCCGCTTTCGCATTGGACAATGACGGCGTATCGGAGGTGCTGCAACTGGGCGATCAATGGATCGTTTTGCAGGCTGTTCGACGAATTCCCAAGAGCACGCCACCGGCGACGGCTATGCCAGCGATCACCGAGCAGATCAAGGACCGGATTCGCGACCAAAAGATGCGTGGAGCCGCGACAACATTATTTGCGGAATTGCAACAAAAAGCGAAAGTGACGAAAGTTCTTGGTGATCCAAAACTGCAGGCCCAACATCCAGGTGTCGCTGCCGTGGTCAACGGCCAGCAAGTTTCGATTGCGTCCGTGGGGGCCGAGTGTGTCAAGCGACATGGCGAGGATGTGCTGGAGGGCGAAATCAATCGCAAAATACTGACGCAAGCACTTCGTAAAGTCCAACGCGACGTGACGGCTCAAGACATCCAAAAAGAGATCGCACGGGCTGCGACGAGTTACGGATACGTGCGGGGTGATGGAACGGCTGACTTGGTAGCCTGGATGGAATCGGTCACCAGTGATGGGAATACAACCCCCGCGATCTACCAAAGCGATTCCGTTTGGCCCAGTGTCGCGTTAAAGAAACTGGTCGAGGATCAAATCGAAGTGACGCAGGAAGATTTGGCTCGAGGCTTTGAAGCCGCTTATGGCAAACGGGTCGAAGTGCTGGCGGTTGTTCTCGCGGATCAACGAACCGCGCAAAAGGTTTGGGAAATGGCTCGCGACAATCCAACCGATCATTTCTTTGGCGAATTAGCAGAACGCTACAGCGTCGAGCCGGTGTCGGCGAGTAATCAAGGAAAGGTTCCGCCCATCCGAAAGTATGGCGGCCAGCCGGCTATCGAACGTGAAGCCTTTGGTCTGAAGCCGGGCGACTTGAGCGGGATCGTTGCCACTGGCGACAAATACATCGTGCTTCGGTGCCAAGGCCACACCGATCCTGTCGTGCAAGATGTCTCGGTCGTCAAAGATGAGCTCGTGCGAGATCTGCGAGAAAAGAAACTGACGCAAGCCATGAACGAGGAGTTTGACCGCCTGAAGGACACTGCCGAAGTTGATAACTTTCTCAAAGCCGCCAAGGCGATACCTCGAGTAGCCAAGCAGCCCGCGACCGGCGTTAAGCCGCGTTGAGGCTGAGAAATTGGTACAGGTAAATCGATGAAAGGCCCTGCCGGCGGTGCGGGGCCTTTTTTCGTACCGTTGTCGCCCTGCTTTACCAGAGCAAACGGACGAGGACAAAAAGTTCGCGAATTTGCCCTGCACGAGGCAGAACTTGCAATGAACCCCTGGGCTTTCTGCAGCGTCTGATCGACAATGGTTGGCGATGCACCGAAAGACGCCAACGCAATCGGACGACGCCATCGACTTGCTGTGGTTTGTATTTTCGACGCCAAAAACCGCCCGTTGTCCTTTCTGTGCTCCTGGACGAAATCGCCAGGGGCCGAATTCCACTGACAGAATTCATCATGAGTAGCGAACCATTTAACATCGACGCCCCGCCGATCCAACCACCGACGACTGATCCAACACCTGAGCCGTTCGAGGTCAAGTTCGCGTCGCGCGTCGAACGATTGCCGCCATACATGTTCGGGCGGATCAACAATTCGCTGTATCAAAAACGTCGTGCCGGCGATGACGTGATCGATTTGGGAATGGGCAATCCGTCGGATCCGCCCGACCCTGTCGTGGTTGACAAATTGATTGGCGCGGCCAAAGACGAAGGCAATCACGGCTACAGCAAATCGAATGGGATCGCCAATTTGCGGCGTGAAGTCGCGGGCAAGTACCACCGAAAATATGGTGTCCGTCTGGATCCGGAGTCAGAGATCATTGCCTGCCTGGGCAGCAAAGAAGGCTTTTCGCACATGTGCCTGGCGTTGATGGGGCCGGGGGATACGGCGATGATTCCGTCGCCCTATTTTCCCGTGCACATGTACGGTGTGATTTTGGCCTCGGGCAATGTTGTGGCGTTGGACGTTGCCGATCCGGATAAATTTCTGCGCAATGTTGCGTACACGTGCGAGAATTTGACGCCACGTCCCAAAATCTTGATCGTCAACTACCCACACAATCCATCGTCGGCGGTGATCGAGGCCGATTTCTTTGTGGAGGTTGTGCGACTGGCAAAGAGATACGGATTCATGGTCATCCATGACTTTGCCTATGCGGATGTTGCCTTTGACGGTTATCTGCCGCCTAGTTTTCTTTCCGCGCCGGGTGCTAAAGATGTGGGCGTGGAATTCACAACGATGAGCAAGGGTTACAACATGGCCGGTTGGCGTGTTGGGTTCTGTGCCGGCAATGCCGAGATGATTCGTGGACTGGGAACGATTAAGGGATATTACGACTACGGAATGTTCCAAGCGATCCAAATCGCCGCGATCGTAGCGCTGCGCGAAACGGAAGCGACCGTGGAAAAACAGTCGATGATCTATCAGGGACGACGTGACGCACTGGTCAACGGATTGCGACGACTCGGGTGGGAATTGGATCCACCCAAGGCAGGCATGTTTGTGTGGGCGCAGGTGCCCGAGCCATGGCGCAGCAACATGAGCACGATGGATTTCGCGATGAAGCTGTTGGAAGAGGGTAACGTTGCGGTCAGTCCAGGCAGTGGATTTGGCGCCGCCGGCGAAGGATTTTTGCGGATGTCTCTGGTCGAAAATGAGCAGCGATTGCGACAAGCGGTACGCCACATCGGCAAATGCCTTAATCAGACAGGGGCAACCGCCGCATCGGCGTCCAGTTGACGCAGCCGTTTCGCTGCGGCTGGTTCGCTGCTGCCGCCCAGAGTTCTGCCGAGTGGCTTCGCGGGGGTCGGTCGTCTTGGTCATCGAATTTCCCGGACGCGAAATCTCGTGTGGAAATTCGCTCTTTTCCTGTGTTCGGCGGCAGCCACCGTGAGGATCACTGTGGCAATTGCGGGGGCCACGTAGGGATCCAGCCGGGTTTGGACCACGCTGCCAGTAAGGTGTCCCCCGGGTTGCGACTTCGCTGAGGCGGTTTGTATTTTGACCTCAGCTGGTATTAATTCCCCTGCATGCTCTGTTTGATTCGTCTGAGGGTTTATATTATTCGACTGCCAGCGAACGCCCACACGGCGGTCGCGGGCCCACTTCGAGTAACACTTGCAGATCAACCTTTCACAATTTCTGGAGTCCTCCCACATGCTTCGACCACTTCTGACTGTCGTTTTGTTTTGCGTGACCGCCTCGGTCGCGATGGCCCACTGCCAAGTACCCTGCGGTATTTACGGTGACCAACTTCGATTCGAGCAGATGCTCGAAGACGAGCACACGATCAGCAAGGCACAGTTACAAATTGGTGAGCTTTCGTCCGCCGACGTTGATGCTCAGGCGGTCAATCAAATGGCCCGTTGGGTGATGACCAAGGAAGAGCACGCGACCAACATTCAACAAACGATCGCCGCTTACTTCATGGCGCAACGCATCAAGACGGATAACCCAAAGTACACCCAACAACTGGTTGCGGCCCACAAGGTGATGGTCGCCGCGATGAAATGTAAACAGTCGGCCGATCCGGATACCGCCAAGGCACTCGAAAAGTCGATTTTTGATCTTTATCGTGCCTACGAAGGCAAAGAACCAGATTTCGATCACCAGCATTAGATCGGCTCCAGCAAAGCAGCCTGAATGCATTTTCACTGAAAACCTCGTCTGGCCTGAGCCGGGCGAGGTTTTTCTGATTGTGACCCAACGGTTTATGCGACAAGACGCGTGAACACTTGCGTTGCTGATTGCAGACGCTCGCCCGGCCGTGTTTGGAGCAGTTGTTCCAGCAGCTCCGTCATTTCAACGGAGGCGGAATTCCCGACGCGTGAACGTACATAGTCGCGCGTCTTTTGCGGATCGAGTGACAGCCGGCGCGGGGACGTCGTTTGCGGCGAAAATGCTTCGACCATCATGATGCCAACCGCATATAAATCCGTAGCAGGTGTGATCGGTCCGAAAAAAGGGTCCGTCTGTTCGGGTGCCATATAGGCTGGAGTGCCGGTGATGGTTGATCGGGTGTCGGTTTGGTCACATGCAAATCCAAAGTCGGTTAACCAGAGTTGCTGGCGACGATCGACGATGACATTCTCCGGTTTGATATCACAGTGGATGATGCCCCTTTCGTGCACCTGTGCCAAGATCCTTAGCAGCGGCGCGAATGTCGATCGCACCTCGGTTTCGGTCGGGACCGGCTGCTTGGATTGCGTCTCCATCGAGCTGCCGTCGACGTACCGCATGACGAGAAACTGTCCGCCATCGGGGGATTCTCCCCCGCCGTAGCCCTCCACCACACCGGCAACCTGAATGTTGCTGAGAATGTTGGTTTCACGAGCAAAGAGTTGTCGCACGCGTTGGTTCGCGTGCCACTTCTTTCGCAAGTATTTGATCGCGACATCGCGACCGGTTTCCTTGTCCAGAGCCAAATAGACCTTGGCGAACACGCCTGTGCCTATGCAGCGGCGCAGGAGATAGCGATCCAACGTCCGTTCTGGCAGGCGGTTCGCTGTCGAAATCCGTTTGTCAGCCAGTTGATCGAATCGATATTGCAGTAGCCGCCGGGCTTCACAAACGGACCTGCGGACCGTCCTTGCGCTGCAACCTAGCTGCTGCGCAATTTGTGGGTGGGTCCAACCGTCCAGGATTCGATTGATGATCTCGGTGCCGTGTGGCGATAGCTTTGGTTGTAACCAGGCGAGTTCATCGCCGATGATCATGGCGGCGTCGGGATCGTTGCGACTTGGTTGGACGGCGAGGTCGGCATTCGAAGATTCTTCGATGTCCGCATCGCGCCGACGTCGACGGTGGTGTTTGGTTCTGCGATGAAGTTTGTGGATGGAGATTTGTGCCAGCAATGGCCACAGGTCACCCGATGGCGGCACCGTCAATCGATCGTTGCTCAAGCCACTGAAAAAAGAGCGAAAAGCCGAATTCACTACATCCTCGGCGTCGAACCGCGATTGAAGCGAGTTTCGTATTCGAGCTCGGATTAGCCGGAGCAAACGTTTGCAGTAGCGATCATGAAGATCATGTTGTGCAAGCGGGTTTCCCTGTTTTGCGCTCTGGATAAGGGTCCGTGATTGGGAAGCGTTTGTCTCGTCGCTGGGATGCCGCATGGTATTTCAAGATTCGAAAAAAATTGATGTCCGCTTTTTCTTCAAGTGGTGCATTTACACAGTGGACAGTCAATGAGTTTCAAAAGTTCGAGGAAAAATCATGCCGCACGTCGTCACTTCTCCCTGCATCGGATGTAAACATGCAGATTGCGTGGTCGTCTGTCCGGCCGAATGCTTTCACGAGGATGACCAGATGCTTTACATCGATCCCGATGACTGCGTTGATTGCTTCGCGTGTGCGGCAGAGTGTCCCGAGGAAGCGATCTTTGAGTTGAGCGAGGTGCCCGAGGTTGAGCAAGAATGGATTGGCATCAATGCCGCGCGGGCACCGGGTCTGCCGTTGCGGCTGGAGAAGTAGGCGGCGCCGAGAGGCAGGTGACTCGAGAGGCTGGTGACTCGAGAGGCTGGTGACTTGAGTCGGCAGGTGACTTGAGTCGGCAGGTGACTTGAGTCGGCAGGTGACTTGAGCAGGTTGGTGACGAATCAACCCTGTGGTGATGGATCGATTTTGATGCTGGTAGTTGCCCCTGGGAGTACCCCCTGCCCGATTCGAACGAGCGTTTTCGGACAGAAAGTCCGACGTCCTGGGCCGCTAGACGAAGGGGGCGGCGACATCACGAAGTCGAGAATTGAAAACCGCGTGAGACGGCGTCAATTGTAAATGACGTCTCACGCGGGTGTGATGGATTGGTCTGAATGAACGGGTCTGAATGAACGGGTCTGAATGAATGGGGACAACCCAACGGCGGGAGGTCCCAGCGGATCATTTCAGATCGATCATGCTTCGGCTTCGCCCGACTTGCTGACGACCTTGTCGATCAACCCGTAGGCACAAGCTTCTTCGGCCGACATGAAATTGTCGCGATCGGTATCGTTCTCGATTTCTTCGAGCGTGTGACCGGTGTGTCGGACCATCAACTCGTTCATCTTGGTTTTGATGCGTCGCAGTTCTTCGATATGAATTTCGACTTCGCGTGTCGTTCCCTGCATGCCGGCCAGCGGCTGGTGAATCATGATCCGGGCGTTGGGCAACGAATACCGTTTGCCTTTCGCGCCCGCGGTCAGTAGTGCGGCACCCATCGATGCCGCCTGACCGATGCAGTAAGTCGCGACGTCGCAGGAGACGAACTGCATCGTGTCGTAGATCGCCATCCCGGCTGTGATGCTGCCGCCGGGACTATTGATGTACAAGTGAATGTCGGCCTTGGGATCATCCGATTGCAGGAACAACATTTGTGCAACCAGCGAATTGGAGATCTGATCGTCGACCTGCTGACCGAGAAAGATAATTCGATCCTTTAGCAGTCGGCTGTAGATGTCGTAGGTGCGTTCTTCGCGACCGCTTTTTTCGACAACGTAAGGAATCAGAGGCATAGGAGAGGCTATTGATTTATTGGAAGTGGGATCAGTTTTTGTCAATCGCGAACTGGGAATCAACAATTACGCTTTGTCGTCATCATCGTCATCGTCCGATGGTGGCTTGGTCAAAATATCATCGACCAATCCATACTCCTTGGCTTGGTTTGCATCCAAGAAGAAGTCGCGATCCGTGTCTTTCGCAATTTGCTCGACCGATTTGCCACTGTGTTTGCTGAGAATGTGGTTGAGCACATCACGGTAGCGAAACATTTCAGCGGCTTGGATTTCGATGTCGCTGACCTGGCCGCCTACACCACCCATTGGTTGGTGCATCATGACGCGACTGTTTGGCAGGCAAAAGCGTTTGCCCTGCGTGCCACCGACCAGCAGAACGGCCGCTCCGCTGCAGGCTTCGCCGACGCAATAAGTCGCCACAGGACAGGACAGCATTTGCATTGTGTCGTAGATCGCCAGCGTCGCAGTGACGCTGCCGCCCGGGCTGTTGATATAAAAGTGAATGTCTTTGCGGCGATTTTCGCTTTGCAAGTACAGCAGTTTCATCACCACGTCATTGGCGTTGGCGTAGTGAATCTCACCCTGGAGAAACACAATTCGATTTTCCAGCAGCAAATCACCTAACGTCAGTTGTCGTTGACGTTGGTAGCTCTGGTACGAATGACTGCTCGTGATTTCTTGAGGCAGCGGAAAGGTCATACAGAGGGTCTTTCAGACGGGGATTGTCTCTAACAAACATTGATCGCAGCAAAGTTCGACTGCGGCGTTGTGTTAGTGTTCGCGATTACACAAAAAATGACAAGACCAGGGCAAAAATGCCTGCCCGGAGACGTCGGTGACGCGAAAATTGCCGCTTAGAGATCGTCCCAGCGTTTTGGTGCGATTGATTCAATGCCCAATCACGGTCCGGAAAAGCGAAAAGAGGTAAGAGCCGGGGGATAAAGACTTTGCTCTGGCGCGACCGCGGAAGAATTCGAGGTCGAAAGTTGCCCAATTGTCCGTGGGTTCCAAGCGGGGCGAATCGCCCCGCGGGTTTTTCGCAGATGGCCTACAGGGACAGTGCGACCCTGAACACTCAGTGTCGCTCGATTGGGCGTCGATCGATTGGGAACTAACTGATCGATGCAATCTGGCGGAAAGAGGAGCAGTTCCTTTTTCCGCCTTCGATGCGATTGATCCACCAGTGCCTAGGACGGCAGTTTGCCGCCCACATAGACCTTCATCGAATGGTGCGGCATTTCGACCAGCCGGTTGCTTGGTGGCATTGGGCCGTCGGCATCGGGAAAGATATCTGCCGGTGACGCGGCGGCGGTATCGACAAAGAGGTTCCAGTTCATTCCCCGGCCCACCGCTGGGATCTTGTAATTTCGCGTCTGGCCCGTGCTGTTGAACATCAGAATCAGGTCTCGACCGAGTTGTTCGGGGTCGTCGGCGCGACTGGGGGCAGCGATGTAAGCCATCATTGCCAACTCGTCTTGACCCCAATCCAGCGGCGTTCCGTTGGGGGCGTACCATGACACATCAGGAATCATTCTCCCGTCGACCGGTCGACCGGTCAAAAATTCACGGCGGCGGACGGTTGGTTGCGCCAGCCGGAACTTGATCAGGCTTTGGACAAAGCGAATCATGTTGGCATTTTTTTCGACCAGTCGCCAATCAAACCAACTGATATCGGTGTCTTGGCAATAGGCGTTGTTATTGCCCTTCTGCGTTCGTCGTGCTTCATCACCGCTAACCAACATCGGGACACCCTGGCTGAGCATCAGCGTGGTCAACATGTTACGAATCTGTCGTTCGCGGATCATCATGATCGATTTTTTCCGCGTCGGGCCTTCGGCGCCGTAGTTGTCACTGATATTGTGATTGTCGCCGTCGCAGTTGTTCTCGCCGTTCGCGTCGTTGTGTTTGTCCTTGTAGGAGACTAGGTCATTCATCGTGAAGCCGTCGTGGCTAGTGATGAAATTGATGCTGCAAAAAGGAGGGCGTCCGGCGTGTTCGTACAA
>JABDKS010000710.1 GCA_013002105.1 Pirellulaceae bacterium
GCTGGATGCTTCCGGGCCCAGCCTGGGATCCAGAGCCGCTGGCGTCCTGGTCGGTTCGGCCAATTCATTTTGGTAGGGCAGAAAAACTCCCCAGAATTGGTTTCCTTGGGCAGATCATCGCCAACTGGGATGCCTCGCTCGACAAAAATATTTTTTTCCTGTAAAAACTGCTTCCCTGAGCGTGATGTGGCACCAATTATTCCGCATTTTTGATGCCACAGACCTCCGCTTATTCCGCAGTCGTTCCCACACCATCGCCGCACGTTATTTCCTGTCCCTCTGCTGGGCCATCGAAATGCGGGATGGCTGATCCCCAAAAACGTTAGTCCGAGAAACCCAACGCCCGGTCAATGGGCAAGGAGACTTGTCTCGATGAATGAAGTCGAACTCGATGTGCTCGACTTGAAAGAATTGATTCTTTCAAACAACTCGTTCGGTCCCGCCGATGTCGGAGAAATCCGCACCGCGATCACCGAAAACTATGGCCATTTTGGCGAACTGCGCGATGCGGTCAACGAAATGGAAACCAACGAATCGCTGAGCCCTGCTAGTAAGACCAAGAAAGGTGTTTGCCAGTTTTTGCTCGGCAAGTTTGGCGATGCATTACAGACGTTGATGGCAGCCGACGGCAGCGCGATGGCGTTGTTTTATCAGGCTCGTTGTCAGTTTGAACTGGGCAATTACGAAGACGCAATTGTGGCTTACGAGTCCGCTCAGAAATCTGGTTACAACGAGGACCAGTGTCGAATCGGCATTGCGGAATCCCACCGGTATGCCGGGCGTGTCGAAGAAGCCATGGCCATCCTGGACAACATTTTTGGGCCCGCCGAACAAACCGCCGACTACATGTACCAACGTGCTGCGACCGTCTCGGCTGTCGGCGGACGATTGGACGAAGCGATCGCGTTGTATGAACGGGCCGTGCAGACCGACGAGAACCACGCTGGTGCATTATTTGGTCTGGCACTTGAAAACGACCGTTTGGGCAATGACGAGGAATCGTTGAACTTGTACGAACGCGCCGCCAAAGCATTTCCCACCGGAATCGGCGCGCTGGTCAACCTGGGTTTGATCTACGAAGACAACAACCAGTTCGACAAAGCACAAGGTTGTTACAAGCGAATTTTGGACAGCTATCCCGATCACCCGCAAACACGTCTGTACATGAAAGACGCGTCGGCGACCGGCAATATGCTGTACGACGAAGAAGCCCAGCGTCGCAATGATCGCCTGGCTCAAACGTTAAACATGCCCGTGACGAATTTCGAGCTCAGCGTGCGAAGCCGAAATTGTCTGCAGAAAATGGGCATCGACACGATCGGCGATTTGACTCGTACATCCGAATCGGAATTGCTCAGCAGTAAGAACTTTGGCGAAACCAGTCTCGTGGAAATCCGCGACATGCTGACAGCCAAAGGGCTATCACTGGGGCAGTTCGCACATGAAAAGAAAAGCAACGATCCGCCGATCGATACCAGTCATATGTCGCCCGACGAGCAGGCTCTGCTGGAACGGCCGATTTCCGATCTGAATCTTTCGGTTCGAGCTCGTAAATGCATGGCACGTTTGCAGATCAACACGATTGGTGAACTGATCCGCAAAACGGGTGACGACATGCTGGAGTGCAAAAACTTCGGCGTGACCAGCTTGAACGAAGTGCGTGAAAAGCTGACCGATCTCGGTTTGAAAATGCGTGGTGATTGATCCGTTTACGATTCCGATCAATCCAGCCGATGCTGTCGGCCAGCGCCCATGAGCCAATTTGATTTTCAACTCAGCCACCGCGATGCGGCCACTTCGGCCCGTCGCGGTGTTTTTTTGACGCAACATGGACCGGTTCAGACTCCGGGATTCATGCCGGTGGGTACACAGGGCACCGTCAAAGGAATGACGATTGACCAAGTGAAGGCGACTGGTGCCCATATGATTTTGGGGAACACCTATCACCTATCACTCCGGCCCGGACCCGAGACCGTCAAGCGATTGGGCGGCCTGCACGCGATGTGCGGTTGGGAAGGTCCCATTCTGACTGACAGCGGCGGCTTTCAGGTCTTCAGTCTCGACGCCATCAATCAGGTCACCGAACAGCAGGTCACCTTTCGCAGCCATATCGACGGTGCGATGGTCCAGCTGACGCCCGAGCGTTCGATTGAGATTCAAGAAGCACTCGGTAGCGACGTTGCAATGGTGTTGGATCACGTGATCGCATTGCCGGCCGAAAAATCCGCGGTCATCGATGCGACGGAGCGATCGGTCCGCTGGGCAAAACGATGTCTGGAGTCGGCGACACGAGAGGACCAGGCGAAGTTTGCGATCGTGCAGGGAGGATTGGACGCGGAGCTACGCGGGCAGTGCGCGCGAGATTTGGCGGCAATGGATTTCCACGGTTACGCCGTGGGCGGTTTGAGCGTGGGCGAAGCTCCGGCGGAAATGTACCGCGTTACCGCCGCAACTTGTCCCCATCTGCCCGAACACAAGCCTCGATATTTAATGGGCGTCGGACGTCCAATCGATCTGCTCGAAAGTGTTTTGCGCGGGATCGATCTTTTCGATTGTGTGATGCCGACGCGTAATGGTCGCAACGGATTAGCATTTACCGATAGCGGACATCTGAAGCTGCGAAACGCCGTTCATCGTGATGACACACGGCCATTGGAGGCCGATTGTCCTTGCCTGGCTTGCCGACACAGTCGCGGATACATCCGCCATCTTTTCATCGCCAAAGAAATGCTGGGGCCGACGCTATTGTCGATTCACAATTTGACTTACTACCAGCGTTTGATGCAGGGTGTCCGCCAAGCCATCGAATCGGATTCGCTGACACAATTCGTTGCACAAAAGAAAGCTGGTTGGGGAATGTCGTAGAGCAGCCGGCGGCGTCGCGTAGGCCGGGATGTGTCCCGGCGCGATTTTGCCCGGCCCGGTTAAGACAAGGTTCCCACCGGCCAGCAATTCAACGTAGGGCCGGTTCCCACCTTGTCTTTACCCACAAGTCTCCTGATTGATAGCTTTTTTAATTCACCCTCCCACGCGCTTAATTATCCATGTAATAGAGACTTGTTCGTGGGAGGGTCGGCACCGAGCTTTAGCGAGTGTGACGGGGAGGGCGATCAACGTCTTCTGTTCGCCCTCCCCGTTGGCTCGCTTAGGCTCACCACCGACCC
>JABDKS010000717.1 GCA_013002105.1 Pirellulaceae bacterium
CCGGTCTACGCCCCGCGTCAGTCGCACGAGGCGGGTCCTGGATCGTTTCAAATGACGCTCACTCGTGAAGGCATGTTGCAACCCTGGGTTCGATTGCGAGAAAACGAGGTGGGCGAAAAAGATCGCTTACAAAAAATGCCGCCGTTTACATCGCTTAACGCGGTTGGTGAAATCAAACCCGGGGCATCGCAACTGGCTACCGTGCAATCGGCCGACGGAAAACAGGCTCCCGCGTTGTTGGCTCAACGGTTCGGGAAAGGTCGCTCGGCCGCGATTCCGATTGGTGATATGTGGCGATGGTCAATGCGGCGCGACGATCAGGATCGCGACGATCCAGCTCAGGCATGGCGACAATTGACTCATTGGCTGGTCAACGAAGTGCCGCGACGTATCGAAACGCAAGTCAAATCCAGCAACGATCCCAGCGCCCCGGTGACGATCGTGACCACCGTCCGGGACGAAAGTTATCTGCCGCTGGATAACGCATCGGTCGAATTGTTGATCCAACCACTATCGGGAAAACCCTTTAAGATCAAAGCAGAACCAGACGATCGCCTAGCCGGCCAGTACACCGCAACGTACTGGTCGCGTGATCCCGATGGGTATCGAGTGACCGCATCGGTAATGGCCGCCGACGGAAGTGTCGTCGGCGAGGCAAATTCCGGTTGGTCTGCGCAGTCCAATGCGGCAGAATTTCGCGAACTGCAACTCAATCGAAAACTGCTCCAACAGATTGCAAAACAGACCGGTGGTGAAGTCATTGACGATGGAGACTTGGATGCATTTGTCACGGATCTGCCCAACCGAAAGGTGCCTGTGATGGAAACTTGGGTCTATCCAGTTTGGCACCGCCCCTGGGTGATGTTCTTGGCGATGCTGTGTTTGTGCAGCGAGTGGGGTCTCCGACGATTAAGGGGGCTCGCATGATTTCGTTTCGCAGCATCCTTTGCAGCCTATTGCTTTTGGCCGCCAACACGGCCGTCGCGCAAGAAGAACAAACCGAGCAAGGGAATACCAGTCAGTCACAACTAGTGATTGTCATGGGAGCCGAAGGGGAGCCCGAGTTTGGTGAACAATTCAATCGCTGGGTCGACCAATGGGAATCCGTCGCAAAAACTGCCGGGGTCCAGCACACCACGATTGGTCGCTCCACGGTCGATGGCCAGGATGATCGCGAGAGTTTGCGGGCCACCATCGCGTCACTCCAGCCCAATGGCGTGCGGCCTGTCTGGATCGTCTTGATAGGGCACGGCACGTTCACCCGCCAAGCGGCAAAATTCAACCTGCGTGGTCCCGATGTCTCTGCCAAAGAACTTGCCGAGTGGATTCAGCCAATCGAGCGTCCCCTTGTTGTCATCAACTGTTCCTCCTCCAGCGGTCCATTCATTAACCAACTGTCCGGAAAAAACCGAATTGTAGTGACCGCAACCAAAAGCGGTTCGCAGTACAACTACGCGCGTTTTGGTGCCTACTTTGCCAACGCGATCACGTCGCTGGATTCTGATTTGGACCACGATGATGAAATCTCCGTACACGAAGCGTTCTTGCGGGCCAGTGCCGACGTGCGCAATTTTTACAATGCCGAAGCCAGGATCAATACGGAACACGCATTGATTGATGACAACGGTGACAAACGCGGGACGCCTGCAACGATGTTCCGTGGCGTACGGGCTATTGGTCAGGCAAAAGACGGTAAGAGTTTGGATGGTAAACAGGCGAACCGCGTCACACTTGCGCCGACCAAGAAACGGTTACCCTTGACCGACGACGAAGTTTCACAGCGTGAGCAACTCGAGCAAGAGCTAGAAGGCTTGCGTGATAAGAAAGCAGACATGAGCGAATCGGAATACGACCAAGCGATTGAACCGATCCTGATTCAACTCGCCAAAATTTACGCCGCCGCCGAAAAACGCAACCAGAAATAGTGAATCGTTACGCGCCTGCACGGTCGGCGATCGCACACAACTCCGTTCAGCACACCTACCCAGCCTCTTTCTTGCTGTCAGTTTCCGGGGCCGCAGTGTTTGGCTCTGCAGACTTTGGATCTGCAGTTTCTGTCGATTCCGGAGACTTCTCGGACGGATCCGGCACCGAAGTGTCGTCATTTTTTTGGGGCGAACCCGGATCATCACCGTCATCCAGCAAGGCGACGACTGCTCGATGGCCATTTTTTGCGGCGAAAGACTGTGCTGTATCGCCATCAACATCGGTCAGCGTCGTGTTTGCGTTGGCGTCCAGCAGCAGACGAACCACATCGGCTTGCCCCTCGGCCGCGGCAAACATAAGCGCAGTAAATCCTTCGTGATTGTCGGCGAGGTCGATCTTGGCATCGGCATCCAACAACGCCGTTACCGTATCTGGGTTGGGGCCCGTCGACGCGTACATCAGCGCCGACCGCCCGGTTGCATCCAAATGATTTACATTTGCGCCCTCCTTCAAGAGCAGTCGGACAATTTCCGTGTGACCATTGAAGGCAGCTAATTGCAGGGCGATGCGACCATCAGGGCCCACTGCATTGACCTTGGTTCCCGATCCAATCGCCGAGCGAACGATGTCCAACTTTCCGTCCAGGGCGGCTTGCCGAAAGGCATCGTCGCTGTACATCGCTGTCGGTTCATCTGACGACGCGGTACCCTCGTCGCCATTTTCGACGTTCGTGTCACTCGTTTCGCCATTTTCCTCAGCCGCATCCCCCTTCGATGCCGCGGCGACTGACGCCGTTTGGTCTTCGTCGGTGATCAATCCAGGACTACATCCGAGCAGACCAATCAGTAGAAAACATTTAATGACAGCAAACGGGCAACGCGACAGCGGGAGGGGGTTCGATTTGTTCATCGCTACAGTCTATCCCAAGTTGCAATGGTGCGGGATGTAGCCCAAAAAACTGCCCTGGTCAGTTGACGATCGGTGAATGCTTGCTCTTTCGATTGCCGAACACAATTTGGTAAATCGGTGGCATGGACATCCTGCCAATCCGTATCCACGCCACTGTCGAGCAAGAATCGGCGGGTGGTAAAGTCAATTTTGCCGGCTTCGATGCCGTCCGCGCGTTCGCGGCGCTCGGCGTGGTCTTGCTGCATTCTGGAGTCCCCTACTTAGAAAATCCGATGCCAGGCCTTGTTTGGCCCGTTCACGACGGGCCCAGCGCTGTGATCGATTGCCTGACATGGGGAATCGAAATCGTGATCATGCCGATTTTCCTGGTGCTGGCCGGTTTCCTGGCTTGGCACACGATCCAACGACGCGGGGCAAAGCGGTTGGTGATCAGCCGAGCCAAACGGTTGTTAATACCGCTGGCATTTGGGTTGATGGTTGTCCTGCCGATCGATCTTTACATCTGGGTGCTCGGCTGGGTCGGTGAAGGCTTGGTTGACCCGGTCAAACTGAAGAGCTTGAAAATTGGCGGCCAGCGGGGTCAGAACCTCTGGGGACTCAGTCACCTTTGGTTCTTGCAGTATCTGTTTTTGTACATCATCACCTTCGCCGGTATCCACTACCTGGCGAATCGATTTGCCAGCAGTGATAGATCACGTCGCCAGCGTGCGCAATGGCGTCAGATAAAACCCACAGCGCTGACCGTCGGTTGCGTAGGCGCAGCAGTGCTTGCCCTTCGCCCCGAAGTCGTCTGGGGATTTCAACACGCGTTTGCGCCGGTGCCCAGTAAATGGTTGTACAGCGGAACCTATTTTGTTGGCGGTCTGCTGCTGGCGATTCATGACCCTCGACTAGACACGGTCGGCCGCTATGCGTCCCGACTGGCGGTACCTGCCGCCCTTTGTATGATCGCGACGATCTCCCTTGGACGGTGGCACCTTGCCAACGAGTCGACACAGTTAGCTCAGTCGACACTGGCTGTCTTGACAACGATGACCGCGTGGGTCACCACACTGGCGTTGATTGGTTGGACCAGCCGTCGTATCACTCCGCTGCCGGTTTCGATTCGATACTTGGCCGCCGCTTCGTTTTGGGTTTACATCACCCATCATCCTCTACTCGGGTTAATCCACATCGACCTGAAGTACTTGGTGCCGAGCCTTTCACCTATCGCCAAGTTCGCGATCGCGTTCAGTCTCTCGGTCGGTGCTTGCTTATCAACCTACGAAGTGCTCGTTCGCAAAACCGCGTTGGGGCGATGGCTGGGATTCGATTGGGAGCTGCCAACCGTTACCGATCACACAGGAGACGTGGCCGAAGACGCAACGATTTCGATCGGCACCGACGACGAACAGGTGGCTCGCGCCGCTTAAGAATTGCCAATGCCCCCACGTGGCCAACCAGCCCGCGTGGCCAACCTGCCCGCGTGGCCAACCAGGCAGCGTGGCCAACCAGTCAGCGTGATTGACAAGGCAGCGCCAAATCATGTCACTGCCGCAACCACTCGCGTTATAGTAAAACGGCTCAGCTACCTCTAGGAAATCGGCTGTCAGCTCGCCGTTGCGAATCCAAAGACAATCCCGCGCGGAGCCAAGGACATTGTTCGCCCCGTTCAGCACCCCCGTTACCGGACTTCACCATCAGTTTGTAGGTCGCCAGTTTGTAGGTCGCCAGTTTGTAGTTCGCTGGGCATTGTTCACGTTCATCGTCACTGTCCTGTTGTGTGGCCTTGGCAATCGTGCGGAAAGCCAAGACTTGCGACAAACGTCAACGCAGACCGATGACGGTCCGATGACGAGTTTAGAGGTGCAATTGGTCATGCCGCCCAACCAGCCTTTCGCTCCCGATCTGAATCGTGTTCGCGTCGCGTTGGAGTATGTCGATTCCAACGCCAACGGCGATACAACAGACGCACCAATCAATCAGCCGCCTCGACCCCGTCATGTGGTTTCGCAGAACACGGTCGGGCTTCATCTTTTCGAGCGATTGGTACCGGATCGAAAGGTAAAGATTTCAGTTTTTGGCCGGTACATCCCCAAGAATTCCGAGATTGTCAAACTGACCGCGGGTCGCAACGATCCGATCAAAATATGGGTGCAGCCAAACACTACCGCGACGTTGAGCGGGTGGATCGAGTGGGCCGATGGGACACCTGCAACGACACAAGGCGTGATGCATGTTCGCAGTGAATACGATTCGACGCACACCAGTAGCGTTCACAGTTCGACGGCCGGTCATTTCAAGGACCGGTTTCAAACAACGGTGCGAGCCGGAACCGTCTGGTTGACTTACGCGGGCAACGATCATGCGCCGTCTTGGTTGGGTCCCATTCATGTAAAGCCGGGTGACGAACGCGACGATTTGATCATCAAACTCCAACCTGGTTATTCGGTCCCCGTGAGAGTCGTCGACGAAACAGGAGCCGCGATTCCGGGAGCGAACGTTGTCGCGATATTCCGGGTCGACAAGCACTCCGCTGGGAGTCGTTCGATCAGCGTCGATCAGGAGGGAAATGCTTCGTTAGAGCACATCGCCGAGGGCGACTACGAATTACGAGTGACCGCCGCGGGTTTTCAACCCTTGCGTGTCGCCGCCGCAAAGCTAACTGAGAACGAACTGCTAACGCTAACGATGACCGCAAGTCAAATCACGCGAGGCGTCGTTCGGACCACCGATGGCAAACCCGCGGTCGGAGCCAAGCTGAGGTTTCGTCGCGAATGCCAGTTCGCGGGACCCGATCGGGCGGCCGGTTACGGCTACGGAGACGTCGTCGCAACCACGGATCAAGACGGGCGATTCGCACTGAGCGAACTGTTGGAAGATTCCGAGTACTACTACGTTCTCGAAGGGGCCGACGAATCACGAAAAATGATCCGTGGCCTGAAGGCATCCGATGAAGTGATTCAGTTGACTCTCGCACCGCGCCGGGATCTGCGAATCGAGTTTCGCGGCGACATGCAATCTCTGGTCGATGCGCAGGGTCTGATTCGCATTGGGATTCGTCAACGAGTCCGCTTGGTCGATCAAGTCGGCCAACGAAGGATTGGTGACTTGATAGGACTGGACGTCAAAATGCAATGGGATCCCAAGCGAGGCCACGTGGTCTACAAGGGATTGGTACCAGGCATTGTTTCCGTGCGAATTGGAAAGGATAAAACGGAAATCGACGTGAATGAATCGGGGGAAACCATTTTTGTATATTCAGTCAAAAACGCTGACCCGCCGAACCAAGCAACGCCAATTCCCTGACCATCCCCGAGTGACGCGGTTTGTAAAATGCCAGCACTGACCGACTCTGAACAACTGCAACCGACTTCCAACCCAACCGTTCGACTAATACGAAGTTTCACGATTTCGTCAAGGCAGACGGTGGGGCAGTCTGCCAATCCGTAACAGTTTTGTTGCCACTTGTTGTGTGTTTGATCACCACAAGCGTGACAAGCAAGCAAAACAGGGAACCCCTGAGGTCAATTTGCCGTCCTTGGTCTCGTCGGCGACTGGCCGCTGCGTTAAAAAGAGCATTCTTTGACACAAGATCCAGGGTTCGAAATAGCATGGCAAAGGGACTGTTCACGCAAGGCATGTGCGTCCTGCTGCGCGAAGCCATGACGATCGACGAACTTCAAGAGTGCTTGAAGGATTTTGATCTGGTGGGCAAGCACGAATCGATTGATGATGACGACGCACCCGAAACACTTGTGCTGAAGTACCGTGACGAGGTTCAAGGGCATTTGCTAGTCACCCCGTCAGCCGGTCTGTGGCCCGACGACATGGGCGATCCAGATGAGTCCCCGGAACGTTTCGTCGCCTGGTCTCTTGGTCAATTCGGGCCACTCGCCTTTCCGGGTTGTTTGGAACGTGCCAGTGAGCAGTCCTGGGGTTGGGAAGATGGCAGCGACGCGATCAAAGAACATAAGGGCCACGTCCGTTTCTTGATCAGCTACGTCTTGGGGGCCGAAGAGGAAGAAGGTGAGGAAGAGGAAGACGTGCCGCTTGTACCCGATGATTACGACCCCATCGACGAAATGAAGTTTTTGACCAAGGCGGTCACCGCGGTTTTGGAGTCCCCCAAAGCAATTTGCTACTTCAATCCCGGCGGCGAAGTACTTCGCGACGAAAATGGTTTACGCCAGGGTTTGAATTACGCATGGAGTCACGACCTGCCGCCATTAGATATGTGGACCAATGTGCGACTGTTTCGTGCCACCGAAGAGTGGTCACTGATGGACACGGTCGGTAATGGGCAGTTGGATGTGCCCGATCTAGAAGCGGTCTACGATACGGACCGGTATGAACCGAGCGATATCGAACGCTTTTTACGAAATGCGTCGTTGTACTTACTGAACACCAACGAGGACGTCGAAGACGGGGACACGGCCGACGGTCCCGGCGACGTCTGCTGGACTGCGATGGAATGCGAGGAAGCGCTTTCAGACCCACCGCGCCCCACGATTCGCTGGATTCCCGAAGATGGCACCGACCCGCCAGACGAATTGCTTGAGCGAGGTGAAGACCTGGATGACTTGGACGACATCGACTTTGGCGACGATGAAGACGAATTGGACGATGAATTAGGCGAATTCGGGATCTCGTGAGCACAACAACTAACTCGGTGTCTGATCAAAACCGTTTCTGGCCAGTCGTCGTTGTCAAAGAGCGGCAACAATCGAGCGTCCGTGGCGAATTCCCTACGCTGACAATTCACTTTGCTTAGGCGAGGGGATAGACTAATTCCCATCCAATCGATGGTGCAAAGCTGAGCCACACCGCCCGAGGTTTTACCGATCCAATTTGATCGGCACCCATCCGTTCGAATTGCGACGTCATGACCGATTCAAAGAACCGCCTAACTGACCCGACCGAGGTCATTCCATCCGCATTAGGTGATGGGCCGGAAAAATATGGCCGGTATCAAGTACGCGGATTCCTAGGACGCGGCGGCTTCGGAATGGTCCTCAAAGGATTTGATTCGGACCTCCAACGTTCGGTCGCGATCAAAGTTCCTCTGGAGGAACATCGCAAGAACTTCGACGCGGCGCGTTATCAAGTCGAAGCACAGAATCTGGCCAAGCTGCATCATCCCGGAATCGTAGCGGTCTACGATGTCGGATTCGAAGGCGACTGTTTCTATATCGTCACCGAGCGATTAAGCGGCGTAACGCTCCACGAATGGTTGCTTCAGCACGAACCGACGTGGAAGGAGTCGGCCGAGATTATTGCAAAATCTGCCGACGCGTTATCGCATGCACATCAGCGTCGTGTCATCCACCGCGATATCAAACCGGGCAACGTCTTTATGACACCCGACCGAGGGCCGGTTCTGGTGGACTTTGGATTGGCGATCGCCGAACAAAACGCGGGGGACGATATCGGGGCGGTGCGGGGCACACTACGGTACATGGCGCCCGAGCAGGTAGAGGGCCGCGGACACCGAATCGACGGTCGCACCGATATCTATGCACTCGGCGTGTTGCTTTATCAAATGCTGACCGGTCGCGCACCGTACACGGCGACGGACAAATACGAATTGCGGCGGCAGATCGTCAACGATGTGCCGCAACCGCCTCGGCAAATTCGTCCCGATATCCCTGTGTCGATCGAACGTATTTGCATGCGAGCGCTCTCGAAATCACTATCGAAACGATACACGACCGCGTCAGATATGGTCGACGATCTAAGAAAGGCAATTTCACAAGCCGGCGCAGGTGGTTCCCAGGAAGACCCCGTCGACATCGACGCGAACGCTCAAGAGATGATGGACCCTGCCGATGTCGCACCGAATCGTCGGACGCCACTTGCAGGCAAACGGCTCGTCACCGCCCTGCATTTGAATATCAGCATTCGACCCACCGATGACCAACCAGCGGATGTCGATCCGGAAGACCAGATCGAGATTGTCGATTCGATTCAAACGTACTGCCAAAAATGCGTTGAGTCGTTTGGTGGAGTTCTGTTGCCAAGTAGCGGGCAGGAGA
>JABDKS010000718.1 GCA_013002105.1 Pirellulaceae bacterium
GGCCTACATCGGCGTCTTGGTGGACGATCTGGTAACGTCCGGTACCGACGAGCCCTATCGAATGTTTACCAGTCGTGCGGAATATCGGTTGTTGTTGCGACAAGACAACGCTGATCGTCGGTTGACCGCGATGGCAGACGAACTGGGATTGATCGGTGCCGATCGCCGCGCGCTTTTTGACAAAAAATTGCAGCAGATCAAGCGCGGGATCGAATTGCTCCAATCGATTCGCGTCGACTCGGTCGCCGGGGACGTATATTTGCGCCGCCCCGAAGTCACCTGGGAAGTGATGTGCAGTCATGAACCGGCGCTTTTGCAGATTGATCCGTCAGCAGCGCAGCAATGTGTCTACGACATCAAATACGAAGGCTATGTCAGCCGTCAAAGGATGGAAGTCGAAAAACAACATCGGCTTGCTGAAAAACGAATTCCCCCCACCTTCGATTACGAGCGCATCGGATCGCTACGTGGTGAAGCACGCGAAAAACTGAGTCGGATACGCCCCGTAAATCTTGATCAAGCCAAACGGATCAGTGGTATCACGCCAGCGGACATCGCGTTGGTAATGGCGCACTTGCAATAACGGCGTGCCGCACACCCTCGGTTTCATCGCCAATCTCCGCCCAACGCGATCGGCCAGTCCCACGCATGACGGTCACTGCGCCGCTCAATCGTGGGACAAAACAAATTTTCGCGAGTGTTTTCGAGTGATTTTTTTGATGCCAGCAAAGACAGGTTTGAATCAGCAAAGTTTCTTGCAACTCTTTTGAGCCGTTGCAGTAAACCTAGGTGTTTGCGTGGCTTACGTCGAATCGATCGATCTTGACCTATGGATTGAAATCGATAGAATTCGTCATCGAGGCAACCTTGGTAAAGCAGAGAGGCTCGGAGCTTATTGCTGCTTGCGTTTTTCGCGCAGATTAGCACTGAAATGTGCTGGTGCGGAAGCATGGGGGTTTGCTAAGAGAGGGCTCTCGGTGAGAAAGCTGGGGCATTCACGCAAGATTGCGTTGGGTGGTTCTGCCATACTGAAGAGAAGCGTTTCACCACGGAATGGTTCTTCGAAGGCTTATCGATATAGTCCGCTTGGATTTTGCGGTGGCGTCGAGCGTCGCGAAATGATCCGAGCAACTCACATATTTGGAAACGGCTCGTCATGCAGGGAGGATGGTTTCTGCCATGACCACGAAAACGGTCTTTACGACAGGCGAAGCGGCGAAGATTTGCAAAGTTAGCCAACAGACGATCATTCGTTGCTTTGACAACGGATCGCTCAAGGGCTTTCGCGTACCGGGCAGTAAGTTTCGGCGGATTCCTCGTGAACAGCTTTATCTGTTCATGAAAGACAACGGGATTCCGACCGATGCACTGGAAAGCGGTAAGAAAAAACTCTTGATCGTTGATGACGACCAAGATTTGGTTGATTTGATCAAGGATGGTTTCGAGCGGGATGGACGATTCGACATTCGCACGGCCAACAACGGTTTTGATGCCGGCATGGGCGTGAAAGAATTTCGTCCTGATCTGGTTGTGCTCGATGTCATGCTACCGGATATCAACGGCAAAGAAGTTTGCCAGCGTGTTCGTAATGACCCCGCCTTGGATATGGTCAAAATTCTTTGCATTTCCGGGATGGTCGAGCACAGCAAGGTCGACGGTCTCAAGGCTGCCGGGGCAAATGATTTCATGCAGAAACCATTCGCGATCGAGGACCTTGTGACACGTTCTTGTGATTTGTTGGAAATGGAACGGAACGTGGCTAACTGAGGTGTCCGGCGAGGTATCGCTGCGACGCTCGGCCACCACTAGCTCTCCTGAGATCACGAATTCTATCGAGTCGGGATCTCCGGAGTCGGGGCAACCGCGTTCGCCGAAGACCAAGCGGGACACCCATGGGGGAATGAGCCCAATGGGGTTGCTGCCTTGTCTACGACGCGGATCCGATCGATGGTGGTTACCGCTATCGACGATCGCTATCGAAGCGCTCGGGCAAGTGATGCTTGCACACGGGCGTGGTCCCAATCAACCGCGACGTGCCTTGCCACGGCGGTCGCGGCGAAGCGATCCCGATGTGGTTGATCGCGACCGGTCCATTCGCGGACGATTGATCCACGTGCTCCAGCATGATCCACCGCTGGCGATTTACAGTGCGCTTTACTGGCCTGGCGAGGAGGCGAGTTTGCCCGACTTGGCGGACTGGCTGGTCGAAAATATTACCGGGCGATTTTCCAGTGGTGACGCGTTTCTGGGCGCACCATCGATTCGCATCGAGAATCAACGGCGTTGGAATAAACTGTTTGACCATTATCGGATGTTGCCACTGGACGAATGGATGTCCGATGCGGCGTTGTGGCTGGAAGCAACGGGTCCTCGCGTTTCGAAAACTTGGATCGAACAATGGCCGCGAATTCACTCCGGCGACGAAGTGAATGATTGCATCGCGGCTGAATCGGGCGATTCGATGCTTCAGAAATTGGCTCGGATGATGCAGCGACAACGTTCGCTGGAGCAATCGTTTGACGATCGGCTGCACAAAAGCAAACTCGGCGCACTGAAGCAACTGGCCTACGGCTTGTCGCATGAGATTAACAATCCGCTGGCGAATATCTCCACGCGTGCTCAGCAATTACAGCGGGGCGAGGATGACCCCACGCGGCAGGCGGTATTGCAGCGAATCGTCGATCAGGTTTATCGGGCGCACGAAATGATCGCCGACTTGATGTTCTATGCCCACCCACCAGCACCCGATGCCCAGGTAGCGGATCTGAACGTCATCCTGGATCAAGTCACGGCGGGTTTTCGCGAAGAAGCCGACCGGCAGGCGATCCGATTAGAAGTCGACTTTCATGATGGCGAGGCGGCCGAAGCGAAAGTTGATGCAACGATGATCGGTGAAGCGATTCGTGCCCTGGTCCGTAACTCGATCGATGCGATTGGCTGTGAGGGTACGATCGTGGTTTCGCTGGTCCGACAAGAGGAACGCTGGTTGATCCACGTTGCCGATAGCGGGCCAGGACTTTCGCACCTCGCCCGTCAACATGCGTTTGACCCTTATTACAGTGGTCGCGAAGCCGGACGCGGACTTGGACTGGGACTGTGTCGCGCCTATCGAATCGCCAAACTGCATACCGGCGATGTCACACTCGCCGGCGGTCCGACCGGCTGTGTCGCCACAATCAGTCTGCGAGATTCGTAAGCTGTCGGTGTTCAATCGGAAAGGCGGACTACCGGCACAGGGTCATCAGCCGCCTGAATTAAACTAAGCATTGTGCGATTATGTCCGAGCGGTCATCCAACCCGTATCAACCGCTCGGGCCGGATCGGGAAACCGACGATTCGCAACCGACCCATTCGATGCCCGAGGCGTCGGGCCAGCGTCCACTCGGTCGACATCCAAGTGACTGGGCACTCACCGCAGCAGTGGCACATTTACTGACGTTACTCGCGGTGGTGCATCTGGTTTGGCTGCTGACGTGGTGGTCAGTCGGACATCCACCCAGGCCGATGCGTGACTCGGCGGATTTCTTCGCTGCCGGCGTCCTGGCGGTCGTGGCTTGGTTGCTGGTCGTGGCCACACCGGCGGTTCTACTCTTCTCCATTGCCGGCGAAATCATGCACGGCCAAATTCGACAGATCGAACCGCTGGTGCGCGGGATCCGGCTCGCCGTGATCCTGTTGGGCTACCTTGTTTGCCATCTTTACGTCCGCTGGGATCCATTGAGCGTCATTGATTGGTGGATGGATTGATCGA
>JABDKS010000722.1 GCA_013002105.1 Pirellulaceae bacterium
ATCCCACTCACGCCGGGTCTGCATGCGGCGGTTGTTCTCCGCTGAAGTCGTAAGCACACATCCCACTGCCATCCGTGATCGTAGGTGTACTGTTCGCGTCGTAGCAGTATCTTTCCTTAACCGTGCCGCTTGAATCGGTCAGCGCTGTGATGGAGTATTGTTGGGTGCGGTGGTAGTAGGCGTGTGACGACTTGTGCGGCTATGACTGGAGGTGATGGTTGGGAGTGGCTCGTTAATCCTGTTTTTTGGCTCGGCGTTTGGCTTCGAGTAGGCGTTCGGTGTAACTGGGGCCTTCGGGCTGGGCTGTCTGCTGACTGCTGGCGGCGGGTTTGGATTTGGGGCTTGTTGTCATGTCGCTTAAGTCGACGGCATCGGCGGTTGCGTCTACGGTCGTGGGTTCGAAGCGGACGCTGGCTCGACGTTTTTCGAGCGAATCGCCGATGGCTTCCTTGTTGCGTTGCAGTGCGTCCAGCCGTGCTGTGACTTCAGCGTCCTTCTCGTCGGACCCGCCCCGAAGCTTCTTCAGGCCTGCACCGATCCAACCGAAGTTGATCGCGACGCGGCGGACGAACACGTCGGCCAAGAAAACGCAACATCCGGCCAAGACAAACCACGGCCAGGCGTCTCGAATGCTGCGGGCCAACGCCAGTCCACCACGGAATGAATTGGAATCGACCAGTTCTTCGCTGGGTTGATTGCCCAGCGGCGCGGTGACTTGTCCGGCCGTTCCGCCTTTGGGCTCGACGGCTGCGAGCGTCTCGATCAATTCCTGATTGGTTTCGCGGACACGATATTCTGCGCTGTAGGGAACGGTGACACCAGTTGTCAGGGGTGCTGAACCGGGGGCGGGTACGACGTTGATGAAATAGCTGCCGGCAGCGTCGGCGGGGAAGGAGCCGACATAGCGACCGGGGGCTTCTTGTCGCATTCGCAATGAGATCGGTTTTAGGTCGGGATCAAGCGCAGTGGCATTCATGTCCAGGAAGTTTAAAAACGAATCGTCCTTGTCGAGCGCGTTGACCACGATTTGGACTTCGCCATCGCGGACTTGGGTGGCGATCGTGAATTTGCCGTTGTCGCTGGTCGGTCGCATTAGCCAGCGAACGAGTTGACTGAAAAATTTGTCGTAGCCACCCCAATCGTTCCATTGGCCCGCCCAACGAGCGCCGGCGTCGGTGGTCAGCACGGCGGAGCGGCCAAAGCCGTAGGGCCAGACGGCCAGGACGGTGGCATTTTCGGGTTGTTGAGGTTTGGGCGATTGGATCAACACCTGCGCCAACGGGCTGTCTTTGGTTTGGGTGAAAACGAAACCGCGGATCGGAGGCAGTACGGGATCGATTCCGTCGAGCAGAGCGTGGGGAAAGATGATTTGTGGGACGACGCCGCCGGGTGGCTCGAAGACCAACGGTCGTGCGACGCGTCTTGCTTCGCGCTGAAAGATTCGCGGTAGTGCTTTGCCGGATGCGACAGCGTAATACTTTCCGCCCGTGGCGGTCGCGATATTTCGCAATCGACGGCTTTCGGTCAAACCGTGCGAAGCGACGGCGACGGTGCTGATAGTAATGTTGTTTTTCTTGAATGACGCAATCGTTGCCGGCGACGGATCGCTGGGGTCGCCATCGCTGATGATGATCGAATGTTTGACCGACGCGTTGGCCCGACTCAGTGCGGCGACGGCCATCCGCATGGCGGGATCAAATTGGGGCATGTCGCCGGGTGTCATGCGGCCAATCGCTGCGAGCATTGCTTTGCGATTCGGACCGACTTCCAGGAGTCCTTTGTTGCCACCCCAGAGCCAAGAGTCTCCTTTCATCGACCAATGGAGGACGCCACCGAGATCGGCGGGGCCGAGCTGTTCGATGGCGGCGCGAGCGATGACTTTTTGCCAGTGGTTGCCGTCGGCCATTTCGCTGGCGTGCATGATCAAAGCGAGGGCACCGACCGCTTCGACTTTGGTGTTTTTGATTTTGAAATCGACCGGCATCGCCTTTTCGATTTCGGTACCGGTCCAACCGCCGGCACCCAGGGCTTCGGGACCACCGATCATCAGCAACCCGGCGCCGAGTTGCTGTGTGTTGCGAACGAGCATTCCGATTTGATCGTCCGAAAACGAGGTGATCTGATCGGTGCTATCGCCGCTGACGCGTGGAACGCCGGCAAGGATCACGGCATCATAGGCTTGCAATTCGGCAAGCGATCCGAACAACTGGTCGCTGTACTGTTGTACGACTTCGATGTTGGAATCCCGGAGGGCGTCGATCATCAAATCAAAGTCACCTTCCTGACTGCGATCTTCGATCAGTAGTACGCGACCTTTGCCACGGACGTAGGTGTAGGCAGTGGCGCTATTGTTTTGGTACAGGCCGTCATCATCTTCGCCTTCGGGGACAATTTCTGCTTTGTAAATGTAGGGTGCGGGTTGATCGATCGTGTGTTGCATCGGGATAACGGTTTTGCCCGGTCCGACGTCGATCGTTTCTTCCAGCAGGAGGCTTTCGTTGCCGCCGACGATTTGCTTGACTCGCAATTTTGCTTTGGTTGTCCGTTGGTCGCCATCGTCGGCGTACTTGCGGATGACGACTTGGGCTGGAAACGGTTGACCTTTGCGGATGTTGGTCGGCAGGTCGATTTTTTCAAGCAGCAGTTCGGCTTTGGCGTCCAAGAGCACGGGTACGACATCGATACCGATACCCGATGCAGCGATTCTCGCAGCGAGTTTTCGCGCGTGGCCTAAATTTTCGTTGCCGTCGGTAACGATCACGATGCGCCGCGCGGTGTCTTCGGGCATCGACGCTTGGGCCAGGTTGAGAGCCGATTCCATGTTGGTAGCGTCGGGACGATCCAACAGGCCTTCGAGGCGTCGCAAATGAATGTCGTCATCGAACGGCGGAATTTCGATCGATGCATCGCGACCAAACACCACGATCCCCGCGCGGTCTTCGCGTGCTCGGTCTCGGTGACGGCGGACATTGCGGACGACGTAGTCCAGCATGACTTGTCGTTTTGCCAGCGGGATGCTTTCGGATTGATCCAACAAATACATCACGGTGACTTTGTCGCTGATCCAGACCATCTGTACTCCGGCGAGCGCCAGTACGATGACAGTCCAAACGGCGGTTCGTAATAGCAGAGCGAACCAGCGACGGATTTTTCCCAGGACACTGAGCGATTCGTATCCAATCCACCACAAAATGGGTAGTCCGAGCAACAGCCACAAATAACCGGGGTGATCGAAGCCGAGCCGGAAAGGAAGCATGTTGGATGTCCACCGTCATGGGATGCATGACGAAACGGGATAGGATTAGGAAGCCGAATCGTGCGGCTGTGGTGTATCGTCGATGGGGGCTGAGACGCCGGTGTCGAGTGCCAGTGGGGTCACGCCGGGCTCCCGATGCACGCTGGGCTGTCGATAATAGATCGACGCCAGCACCACCACCGCTGCTCCAATGATACCGGCTCCCAGGATTGAAAGCGAAACCACGATCGTGGGAAGCTCCAAAACGTCGGTTTTGTCGGCCGGGGCGGTGGCAGCCCCGATCACGCTGATCACGTTGTTGACGAAATGGGCAATCATGGCTGGGAACAACGATCCGCTGCGCCAAACGACGAATCCGAGGAAAAGCCCCAGCGGAAAGACAGCGACGCTGTGGACAAAGTCCAGGTGGAAGCCGGCGAACAGAATGGATGCGACCAGGACACCGGCGGTGGGCCCAAATGATCGAGCGAGTCGCGTTTGGACGTAGCCGCGAAACAGGATCTCTTCGCAGATCGCCGGCGTGATACCAATCATCAGTGCCAGCGGAATCAGGAATCCCGATTCGCTGTGACCTCGGAACACGCTGGTCATCATTTTTAACGAGTCGCTCTCGGTCATGAAGATCCCGAGTACGGCCGACGAGACCAATCCCACCAGTGGCGCCGCAGCGGCAGTCGCGATCCAAGCCCAGATCGGCCAATGTCCGCGAACGAGCGACAGACGTCTGCGAATTTCGATGGGCGACATCCAAGCCGCAATCACCGCGGGCACCAGTAACATCAACTGGGGCGGAACGACCATCAAGCAGAACCCGATGCGTGATTCCAAGATAGTTCGCAAGAACGTTTCGTCGGTCAGTCGGCGCGGGTCGAGTTCCCCGTGAACGATCAGCATGGCGACGAACACCATCAACGAACTGAACACCAAGCACATGGCAAACGCGACACCAGAAACCGCCAGCGCGGTCCACCATCGCGGACGCGCCGAACCGCCGCTTACCAGCATAGTTTCGATCGGGGCCACGCGGTCAAAGGAGGTTGCCGATGGATGTGGCATCCTTGCCGATGGCGGCGCGGTGGAATCAGGATCGAAATCGTCCGACGTGGTCATGATCTTTATTCGCCAGCAAACGCATTGTCTGTTTGGCGAAATTCCTTTGTCGAAATTCCTGGGACGTGGTGAAAGAGAACTATCAGTTTCTCATTGTAAGTCGTTGACCCCTGTGCGTCGAAGCGGGTTGGTCGAAGCGTGTTGTAGGTCGCAGCGGGATTACCAGTTCAAAAAACGTGTCAGCAACTGAATTCCTGGTTCGGTCAAAAAACTTTCGGGATGAAATTGCCAGCCTTCGATGGGAAATTCTTTGTGACGAACGCCCATGATTTGACGTTGACCGCCGGTATCTGTCCACGCGGAGACGTAGAGGTCATCGGGCAATGATTCGGGTTCGATGACCAGGCTATGGTAACGGGTGGCGACAAATGGGTTGGGCAAGTCGGTAAACAGACCTTGGTTGTCGTGTTCAATCGCGTCGGTCTTGCCGTGCATCAATTCGGGTGCACGAATGATTTTGCCACCGAAGGCTTGTCCGATCGATTGATGTCCCAGGCAGACGCCGAGCAGCGGAATGCGACCAGCGAAGTGCTGGATACACTGCACGCTGATTCCGGCTTCGTTGGGAGTGCACGGACCGGGCGACACGAGCAGACGTGATGGGGAGAGTTGATCGAGTTGATCAATGGACAATTCATCATTGCGAAAAACTCGCACGTCGACACGAGGGTCGATCTCCCCGAGTCGCTGAACGAGGTTGTAAGTAAAGGAATCGTAGTTGTCGATGACGACGACCATGGCGCAATCTTTGGTGCCCGTGTCAATGGTAAAAGTGTGATGAACAAAAAAGATATTCTTTACGCTGGTCGACGTAAACGCTCTTTGGTCCGCCGAGAGCCCCTGCGTATAATGAGGCCGTGGAAACATTCCCCGATAGCTGATTTCGATCTGAGATCTCGCACTGCCGTGGGTAGGTTAACCATATACTAAGAGTTGGTTGCTGAACATTTGCGGCAGGAAGCCCATTGTAAATTGCTTGTGAGAATGAGTAGTTACGAATTCAGCAAAGGACTGATGGCCGTTGAAAGTCAGTGGCCGTTGGTTTTCGTGTTTCATTGACAATTGGATACTATTGCTGTGCTTTCGGTTCGTCCCAAAGTCGCCGAGTTAGCGTTTCACGTTTTCAGTCGGTCGCTGCACCCGGAACTTTATACGGTTCACAAGTCACGCCGTATTGAGCGGAGTGAGTACCAAGCGAGCATCGACATCACCAATTGCGGCCATGTGGTCACTTGGAAAGCCGGGAATGAATCCGCCGGAGGTGTGTCAGGTGGTGTGACGGTTTGCGAAGTCGCCACCAGTGCTCATCAACCTCTACCCAAACGACGCTGTTTGTTGACGAAACCGCTGAAGGGCAGTCGCACAGAAAAAGCGAAGTGTCATGGTGGGATCGAGTATCGAACACATTTTCAGCTCGAACCGGTCGAGCCCGATCTGTTCTGGATGGTCCAGCAGCAGCTGGGACAACAGCAGACCGAAGGTTTACTGCACATGTTCGACGCCAGTGGACGTATGGCGTTGGGCGCTCTGAGTTACATCAGCATCGAAACGCGTCAGCGGTCGATGCGCATGCAAGCGATTCATACGTTTCCAGATGATTACGCAATCGTCAAAGTGGAATCGCTTTTCTCGCTGCCTAAGTAGTCGAAATCGAGTTTCGATTTGAATCTGCTGGACCCCGATACGATCGGATCGTTGATCGGAGTCGTTGATCTAAAGGCGGGCCAGGCGGTCCATGCGGTGGCCGGTCAACGTGATCAGTACCAGGAGGTTGTGCTGCGTCGTCCGGCTGTGCTGGGTCGACCGAATCAGGGAGGCATTGAAACACCTTGCGGCGACCCGGAGCGGTTGGCGGCACACTATGCGGCACTGGGGCTGCGGCGTTTGTACATCGCCGATCTGGACGCCATCTGTGGTGGCGCACCGCAAGCATCCGCCCTATCAGCCCTGATCGCGGATCCGCATTGGGACCAAATTTTGCTCGATCTTGGTTGGCGTGACGATCGCGAAGAGTTGACGGCGCTCGCGTGCCGACTTGCTCGTGATCATCGGCAGTTGCAGTTGATCGCCGCGACCGAGGCGGCGGCCGGCCTGGGTTGTTTGGCTTCGCTTGCCGATGCGATCACACCGCAACGTGTTCTGGTGGGGATGGACTATCGGGCGGGTCAATTCATCGGTTGTGGGGGGACGGAATCGGATTGGATCCACGAGGCGTCCAGGTTGGGAATCGATCGGATCGTGGCTCTGGATGTGGCGACGGTGGGGACCGGTAAGATCGACGCCGCCGAAGCATTGTGTCGGCGATTGGCCTCGTTATCGCCCGAGAGTCAGATTTACTCGGGCGGCGGAATTGGAACCGGGGACGACGTGAGGAGGATGTCCGCTGCCGGCTGCGACGCGTGCTTGGTCGGGACGCGACTGCATCAGTTGTAGCGGCGTGTTTTTTGTGTGTTGGCCGTGATGGGCAAGTACGGATGTTTTGGCGGTGTCCGGTGGGGTTGGGTACGTCGCGCGTAATGGGGGATTTTGACGAAGTCCGATACCGGTCGCATCGTTGGCGTCGGCTGGAATCTACTGGTCGATTTTTTGCTCGAATCTTTCGATGGAGATGGCGCGGCCGTTTTCATCCGATTCGATTAGGGCTCCGGCCAGTCGAACATCGCTGGTCGCGACGTGAAAGTGACACGGTTCGAAAGTCCGAGTCGTTTGTGTGACCCGAGCGATGTCGCGACCGATGATGCTGTGGTACGGACCGGACATGCCCACATCGCACTGGAATGCGGTGCCACCGGGGAAAATCGTCGCATCGGCGGTCGGCACGTGCGTGTGCGTTCCCAGAACGGCGGTCACTTTGCCATCGAGGTAACGCGCGAGAACTTGTTTGTCGCTGGTCGCTTCTGCGTGGATATCGACCAGAACGTGTTTGGCCTGATCGCCGATCTCCGCCAAGACGCGGTCGATCGCGTCGAACGGGCAATCGACCGGTCGCATGTAGACGCGTCCGAGTAGCGAGACGATTGCCAGTGGCGGCGAGTCGTCGCGTTGGATGATGGCATAATTGCGGCCTGCGGCGTCGCCGGGGTAATTCGCTGGCTTGACGATGCGATCGCTTTTCTTGAGAACCTCGATGATTTCTTTGCGTCGATAAATATGATCGCCCAGCGTGACCCCATCGATGCCCCCTTCGATCAGGCGTTTAAATTGACGCGGCATCAATCCTGATCCGTCGGAGGCGTTTTCGGCGTTGACGATGATCAAATCCAATCGATGCTCCGTGCGTATCGATTCGGCGTGCTGCAGCACGGCTGTGTAACCGGGTTTTCCGACGATATCACCAAGAAAAAGGAATCGCATCGGCGACGTGCAATCATTGAGAAAAGTGGCAGGAAATCGCTGACAAGTGTGGCAGCATCATAAGGGAAACCGGCATCGATTTGCCCTGCAGTGGCGTTTTTGGCCGTGGGAGCATCCTGGCATGGGGCGTTTGGTACCGCTGCGTTGTTGTCGAAAGAACGCTATCGACGTTGACCGTGGGCCCGGGTTTGTCCAGAATCGCCTAGGTCGACTACACCTTTCCCGCGTTTACCCTGATTTTCCAGTTTGAATGTCTGTTTCCGCTGCCAACGTTGATTTGAACCAATACTGTCGCCAATGTGCCGAAGCGGCCAAAGCGGCGTCGTACACGCTGGCGGCGCTGGACACGTCCGTCAAAAACCGTTGGTTGGAATCTTCCGCCGATGCTTTGATCGCGGCGACCGACGCAATCATGGCTGCGAATGAAAAGGACTTGGCGGCGGCACCCGGTTATGGGCTGACCGATGCCACAATCGATCGGCTTCGTCTGGACGCTCAGCGGATCGAATCGATCGCCAGTGGATTGCGCGAGATCGCGATGTTGCCCGATCCGATTGGTGAGATCATGGACGGGTTTACGCGACCAGGCGGGCTGCAGATCAGCAAGCGGCGTGTGCCCTTGGGGGTCGTCTTTTTTATCTACGAAAGCCGTCCCAATGTGACTGCCGACGCAGCCGGGATTTGCGTCAAGAGCGGCAACGCGGTCATTTTGCGAGGCGGCAAAGAGGCGATGCACAGCAGCCAGGCGATCGTGGACGTGTTAGCCAAAAGTACCGCCGAAATTGGGATCCCGGCCAATGCCGTGCAGTTGGTATCGACGACCGATCGCGCGGCGGTCGGCGAATTTTTGGCGATGGGTGATTTAATCGACGTCACGATTCCGCGCGGAGGCGAGGGGTTGATACGCCGAGTCGCTGCTGAAGCGACGATGCCGGTGATCAAACATTACGACGGTAATTGTCACGTCTACGTCGACGAGACCGCGGACGTGCAGATGGCGGCGAAAATCATCGAAAACGCAAAGTGTCAGCGGATGGGAGTTTGCAACGCTTGTGAATCGTTGTTGATTCACAAAGCGATCGCCGACAAGGCGTTGCCAGCGATTGCCGAGCGATTGCGAGCGCGCGGTATCGAACTGCGAGCCGATGAGCGTGTGGCTGACGTGATTGGTGATTGTGTCGCAGCAACGGACGAGGATTGGTCGCGTGAATATTTGGGGCCGGTGATCAGCATCGCGATGGTCGATTCGCTTGAGCAGGCCGCCGAGCATATCAATCGGTATGGATCACATCACACCGACGCGATCGTGACGGCCGATTTGCGAGCCGCAGAAACGTTTACGACCTTGGTCGATAGTTCGGCTGTGATGGTCAACGCGAGCACACGGTTCAACGATGGTGGCGTGTTTGGTTTGGGAGCCGAGATCGGCATTTCGACAGACAAGTTTCATGCCCGTGGGCCTTGTGGGTTGCGCGAATTGACCAGTTACAAGTACATCGTTCGTGGTGACGGACAGATCCGCGAATGAGTCGGCCGTTATCGTGACTGCGGCGAGTGCCGCGTTGCAAGAGAATGAAGCGTTGCGAGAGATTGTCGAAGTCGAGTAGAGATCACCCCATCGAAGGGAGGACAACGGATATGTCCGGAAAACGATTGTCGCAGAACCAGGTCGAGAATCTGGTCAAAGCGATGCAGAGTCCTCAGGCGTCACAGACGCGTAGCGGCACCCAATATCGGATCGACGCATCTCACGCGGACCCGCCGACAGGCGACGTGACACGAGAGCAGGCGGACGATCAGTCGCCCAGGCAGGCGTCGGGTGAGGTGGTCGTGGATTACGATTTTCGGCAGCCGCCGCGGTTGAGCCGTGATCAGCTGCAATCGCTCCATTGGTTGCACAGCGGGTTGGCGAAGTCATTTACCCACCGCATCGCCGAACTGATGCGTAGCGACGTCGAATGCCGGTTGGTGGATGTCGATCAATGCGGCCACCAAGAGTTTGTGGCAAGTATCGAGGACCCCAGTTGCTTTTGCGTCATCGATGCTCAACCACTGAACGGGCAATGGGCGTTGGATATTCCTCCGGCAATCGCCTTTGCATTGATTGATCGCATGCTCGGCGGAGAACCGTTCCCTGGGGAAACGATTCGCCGGCCGATGACCGAGATCGAAGCTCGATTGATCCGGCGAGTCATCGACGATTTTGTCAGCGAGTTGCAACAGGCTTGGCGACCGCTGGTACCACTGGCTCCCGTCGTGGCATCCGTCGACGACCACCCACATTGCCTGCAGGACATGAGCGTCAATGATCAAGTCGTGCGTGTCCAGTTGGAGGTGTCGGTGTGTAGTGTGCGTGGGGACATTTGGTTCTGCATTCCCGTGCGGTCGATCGAGCATTTGACGCGGGAATTGTCGCAAGATAATTGGAGCGATCGTGAGTCACAGAAGTCGAGCGCGGCGACGCAGCATGTGATCTCGAACCAGATTGCCGGTGCGCCGGTCGATGTCGTTGTGAACGTGGCACGGTCGACCATTCGTACGCGAGATTTGCTGGCGTTGGGAGTGGGAGACATCATTGCGACCGAGACGGAGGTTTCTGAACCGCTGGAACTATCGATTCAACAGGTTCCCAAGTTCACGGCCCGAGCAGGTGCGTACCAAGGGAAAAAAGCAGTTCAGATCGAATCGTTGCTGGAACCGACGACGGAGGGCACGACCCCACGCGAGCAGTTGCATCGCGGAGCATTGCCGGCAGATTTGCCGACCGATAGCAGTGGTTTTGATCCAGACGAAGATATGCCGTCGAAGTTGGATCGCGGAGATCAAACGTAAGTAGTGGCGTAGGGCCGGTTTCCTACCGGCCAAGGCAATTGAGCACCGTGTCCGGCGGGAACCGGACCTACTTGAGCGGGAACGGATTTGAGCTGATTGGGTGCATAAAAAATCGATGCCGCAAATTTGCGACATCGATTCGTTGGATTCAACTGGCGGATCGGATCAAGTTGGTTTCAGCTTGCCAAAGGGCCGGAATCTGGCTGCTGTGACCGACGCAGGGGGAAACCTGCGAACTAGATCATTTCCTTGAGGCCCTTGAGCGGACGAATCGTCAGCTTTTTGCTGGCCGGTTTTGGCTTGAGCCAAATTTCCGTGCCATCGGCAGGGTTGCGACCCTTACGCTTGGGTTTCGCAGGAACGTCCTTCTTGACGATCTTGCAGAGACCAGGGATCGCGAACTGACCAGGGCCGCCTCGTCCAATCGCCTTGGCGATTTCGCTTGTCAGGGCGTCGAAGACAGCGGCTACGTCCTTTTTGGACAGTTCGGTCTCTTCAGCGATGTTGGCCAGAATTTGGGTCTTGGTTGGTGCTTTCGCCGGAGCTTTAGCCATTTGCGGGAACCTTTACTGATTGTCGGTGTGAGGTGGTTTGCACGCGAAGCGTCAATACGCAGCATTTCTAACGGCAAAGTGTTATGCGGGGTCGACCAACCGTGCAACCCGGCTTTGGGCAAAAAAACCAATGAATTCGGGGGTCAATGGGTGTGGGGTTGACGACACAACAACAAATTGGTTCACCCCCCGGTAGTGAGGTTTGTGTTGCGAAACGACTGTAAATGCCGTGTTTTGCCGCGTCAATCGAGTTTTTGCCGAAGAGTGCGTTGGTTCAGATCTGGCGGAAATCCCGATATTTCTCGCAAATTGCCTGCCTAAATCTCGTCGGCTAAAACCGAATCAATCGCGGTTTTTTCCAGCTGATTTGACCCAGAAGTAGTCTCCGCCACCACGTCAGCGCTCGAAGCGAGCAGGCTCAGACGCGGCGAAACGGCCTGCATGGCTTGATCCACGCTCTGTTGGTTTTGTCCAATCGGGTCAGCAACCACGGGAGCCATTTGGTCGCTGAGTGTTGACTCACCTACCCACAGATCGCCTTCCTGAGTCTGCAAAACCGTCGCGTCGCTGCGACCTAGGAAGTCGGATGTAGCGGGGACGAAGAGATCGATCTGCGAACTTGCCTGGGACGCAATCCATTCACCTTGCGGAGACTGGTCAGCGACCGCCAATTGTGAGTCGACGGCATCCACTCCGATTGGCTGGGAGTTCGCTCCATCCTCGGCCGCGATGATCTGTTCCGCTTGCGCCGCCGATGCACCGTTGGTGGGTTCAAAGGCGACGACGTCGGATTGAACGTTGATCTTGTACAGCAACAATTCACCCGATCTGCCGCGAACTTGGACATGACCGTTGTCGGCTGCGCTTACCACCGCTTGCACATCCTCTCCGGTCGTGCCGGTACCCGTGAGCGTCACTGTGCTGCCGGTCGAATCGAGTGTTGCCATCGGGTTGGTCACTGTGCTGGTAGATGGCGTTGGGATCGACAATACACTCGAGGAGCCTGGTGCCACCGCGAACAGTACGGTCTCACGCGATGTTGATCCCAACCAGTCGCGGATGGAAATGAACTCGGGTCGCAAGCGACCCAGGCCGGTTTCGATCGTCATGTCGCCGTCTTCGGGGGCGCTCGTGACTGAGATCTCCTTGACTTCTTCACCGTTGACCAAGAACGGGATCGAAGGAATCTGGACGACATAGGACCCCGGCAACAAGTTCTCGAATGTTGCAGATTGGGCGGGATTCGTCAGCGTTAGATCGACGGTCTCTCCCACCAGGTTGGTACCCGTCAAACGAACGCCGGTCACACCTGGCAGCAGCTGGTTTAACACGATGTTGCGGCGAGTGAAATCGTTGACTTCGACAGTGATCGTGCCATTGCTGGTTGCACCGGTTGCGTCTTGAACCGAGTAGGTAAACGTGTCGGTGCCGACGAACGTGTCGGTCGGTGGTGTGTAAAGGATCAGGTCGTCGCTGACGTCGATGCGAACGGTACCACCGGCTGAAGTTGTGCCCAAATTAGTAAACCCAAGCACTTCGGCGACTCCGTCGACATTGGTGGGTAGTTCAGGAAGCGACATGACGGTCGTTTCCGTCGATCCACGTGTGACGTGTGCGGTTTTGTTCAAAACCGGTGGGTTATCGTTGACTGCTGTGACGTTAAAGGTAACGGTTCCGACCGCGAGTCCGCCGCCGGTATCACGCAAAGTGTAAGTAACCGTTTCGGTACCGACGAAATTGTCGGCGGGTTCGTAGAAGAACTGCGACCCATCGGCACTGACACGAGCTGTTCCGCCTTGGCTGGGGACGCCAACCGAATCGATCACAAAAGACTGGTTGTCAGTATCACGCGTGTCGTTGGCCGTAACGGCGTAAACGGCTTCATCGGTGTCTTCGGCGATCGTGAATGCGTCCGCAACCGCCGTGGGTGGCGGATCGGCGGGAGCCACCACGACACTCACAGCGACTTCGCTGACCAATGATCCGTCGCTGAGGGTGTAGCTGAAGGTGTCGGTTCCCGAGAAATTCGTCGCCGGCGTGTAGAGAATGGATCGACCGTCGGCGGCGATCGCGATGGTTGCATTGGCAGTGGAGGGGGTGAAGTCCACGATGGTCAATGTCTCAGAGCCTGCGGCATCGGGGCTGGACGAATCGTTTGCTAAAACGTTGAGCGTGTTGTCGGTGGAGTTCTGATTGACGCTCAGATTGTCCGCGCCGCCGGTCGGTGCATCATTGACCGGCGTGACGGTGACGGTGACGGTCGCATTATCTTGGATGCCGTTGGTGTCGCTGACACGATAGATGAATTCGGTCGTGCCGTTAAAATTCAGCGATGGCGTAAATGCCACCACGCCATCGGTCAGTGTTACCGATCCGCCCGTGGTGGGTTGAGTGACGGCGACGACCGAAAGGGTCGTGTTGCCCGAGACGACGACGTCGTTACCGAGCACATTGACGCTGGTTGCCCCGGAGTCTTCGGCGACCGTCAGATTGTCGTTGGCGACGGTAAAGGATTGTCCAACAGCGAGCGTTGCGCTGCCAAACGCGATCGATTCGGCTGGTATTTCGTTGTTGACGCCGTAGAGTAGGATTTCACTGATGGTTGCTTCGCCCGGCTCGGTCAGGAAGTTGACCGTCCCCGTATCGATCGCTTCGAAATCCAAGGTCGCGATCAAATTGGTCTGACGGCCTGTGGCGGTTTGGCTGCTCGACGTACCGCCGACTTCGTCGATCAGTCCGGTGGCGATATTGCCGGTCGTGAAAGAGGACAGGTCGGTCCCGAACGTGATCGCGGCGCCGGGTACCGGACGGATGACCGTGTTATCAAACAAGACATCGACGTAGGCGGCGAAGACACCGCCGCGTTGGTTCGATGGACGCGAGTCGATCGCGTTGAGCCGCAGTGTGAATCGGTCGCCGATCTGAATGGACGTGACCTCGTTGCCCGACGAGTCCAGCAGTAGCGCTTCGATATCGACCAACGGTTCGCCGCTGATGACGACGCTGAACGAGTCGGTCGTTACGTTGCCGGCGGCATCGGTCAGGGTCAATTCAAACGCATTGGTGCCGACTTGGTCGGTCGTGGGGGTCCAACTGATCTGGCCAGTGATGGAGTCGATTGTCGCGTTGCTGGGAGCGGTGGTTAACGCGTAACGCAGCCCCGAGCCTTCTTCGGAACTAATCAAGTCGCTCTGGTACAAGCGTGTGGCGTTGCCGGTCGTGATCGCGGAATGCGAAACGGTGTCGGGGCCGGTGGAGTCATAGACGACGGTGATCGACGGTGATAGATCGCTGGTGACGCCGCTGAGTGTTTGTCGGGCCGCCAGCGAGTACGTGCCATCGCCCAAGGCTGCCAGGTTGTTCGTGCTGATCGTAGCCCGTCCGCCCGAGGCAATCGCTAGTCCAATGTTCGAGCCACCGTTGACGTTGACAATTTCAACTTGGGCGCCATCGACGACGCCTTCGACATCAAAGGTCAATGTCCCTGTGGCGGTGATGTTGTCGCTGTTGCTGATGCCCGAATCGCTGCCGGACAACAAGTCGAGCGATGTCGGTGCGTTAAGCTGGTCTAATTCAAAATTGAATGTCACCAACTGCGAGTCGAAATCATCGGCGCCGTTGCCGGTGACCGTGGGGCCCGGTTCGACGCCAACCAAAACGTTGACGGCACCTACGAAGTTGTTGGTAGGCGTGACAGTAACCAAACCGGTTGTTTCATTGACCGATACCGATGCGCCGGTGGACGTTGAACGGTTGACGGCAAAATACCGTACGGGGTCATTTTCGATGTCGACGCTGGAAAGCTGCAGTTGCGCTGCTGCATTGGAGTCGTACGTTGCAGCGACGTTGACATCATTCAAGAAGGGTTGGCTATTGGCGGTATCAGCGGCAACGGTAATCGGGACGATTTGCGAAAAGGTATTACCATCGGGGTCCGTGACGCGGACTGTCATGTTGGTCGAACCAGTCGCGTTGCCGACCGCTCGTAGCATGATGACCGAGTTTTCGAAATCGTCGAAAACGTTGATCGATTCGATGGCAATGTCGGTCGTTGGTTTACTTGATCCGTCGACTTCGTGTTCGCTGATGGCTTCGCGGACGTCACTGCCTTCGACCAATTGCCCGATAATGCTGTGGTTGAAATCCAAATGCCGCGTGGGGCCTTCGGTAATGAAAAATTGCGAGTTGTTGGTGTCGTCAGACGTTTTTGCGAAAGATAAGACGCCCGATCGATTGTGTTGCAAATCGGGATGAAAATCGTCGTCGAAATCATCCAGCGGCGAACCGCCTGTGCCGGTGCCTGTGGGGTCGCCACCTTGGATCACGAAATTGTCGATAACACGGTGAAAGATGATTCCGTCGTAAAAGTCGCGTCCGGTTGTATCGTCGATGTTTCCGTTGTCATCGAAGTCATTGTCAGCCAAAGCGATCACGCGGGCTGTCGCTTCGGGGGCCCGCTGTTCGAAGAGCTCAAACACCATGTCGCCATAGGTTTCCATGTCGATCACGATCGATCGATTTCCGGTCAACACGACGGCTTCGACCAATGCCGGGTTGTCGACCGAAACGGTGACATTCTGGATGCCCCCATCGGGGTCGTAGACATCGACAGGCACGTGCAACGGCGACCCTGTCCGGACGACTTGCGTAGGAATCGTTTCAAAGATCGGGTCTTCACTTTGCGGAATCGGAATTCCGCTCAAGTCGCTGATTTCCTGTAGCGTCAAGAATCCTTCGACAAGATCTGGACCGCCGAAGTCCCACGTTGGATAGGCGTTGACGAAGCTGAAGTCGGGATTTCGCTGGCGATTGGGAAGCGTGACCTCTTCGAACAACAATTCGTTGCCACCGTCTTCGAAGATTTCTTTTTGCTGGGTGCAGACCGGGCACCAGGCAGCGCCATAGAAGATCACACCGGCATCCGCCAGTTCTTGCGCAAACTGCACCAGGTCGTTAACTTGTTCGCCCTGCGCGACACCGAAGAGGTCCGAACTGGTGGATACGGCTGCTGTATCGCCTGCCGTGTTGTCCACGCCGGGATCGGTTGCAAACAGATCGACATCACCGGCAAGCAATTGGCGACGCTCGAGCGATTCGAGCAACAATCGGCCGCGGTTGGTGCCGCGCGGACCATCGCCCTGATCGCTGGTGATCAGTCGCGAGAGCACGCGTCGAAGCGTCTGTTTTTGGGACGGTTGAGTGTCGGAGTGTTTCTTGGCAGAGTGAAAACGCATCTTAGGATTCTGGTCCAATATTCTTGGTTAAGTCGCACTCGGAACATTCTGCGGCTTGTGCGAAGAATGCTGGTCATCGGTTGTCGTCGGCATGTCGCAAGCCGCTGGACGAAAAAATCCGGTATCACCGGAACGCTTTGACTGGTCGTTAAACCAAAGTGCCAATTTGACTTGATGATGTCGGTGGAGGAGGAAAAGGGTTGCGGTTGGGCAAACTGTACTGACAAACTGGGTGGATCAAGGTTGGTGTGCTAGCGACCGGACCGAGCAAAGTCGATCCGGACTGCGGCTGCTCATGGGACTGCGGCTGCTAATGGAAATCACGCCACCGGGATCGCGAACACACTTTCATCACTGATGTAGGTCCTGGCCTCCATGAGATCTGAAAATGCCCCGAAGTCCCTCTGGCCGCTTCGTTAGACGCTGTGGGTGGGGGAGGTGTTCCCGGAAACTTGCAGCGCATTTCACGGCAAACGCCCAGTATAAATCGCACCCTCGGTATTCCACTCCAATCGTCGCTGGCTACGTGAATTGCCGGGTCGACGAAACATTTTTAACCGGAGTAATCGTTAGAGTCCGCGCCGCTGATGGGGGGTGAGTGCTACGGAGGGTCGTGCCCGCCGGGATGGAAAGGATGGCATCGCAGGATTCGACGAAATGCACGCCAGCCGCCTCGAAGCGGTCCGTACTTGCCAATCGCCTCAATCGCATACTGGCTGCACGTCGGCGTGAATCGGCAATTCGGTCCGATCAGCGGGCTGATGCCGATTTGATAGAAACGGATCAGCTTGACGAGAATCGTTTGGATCAAGCGACGGAGCATCTGGGGCAGAATGCCTCGATCGGGTTTCTCGGAGCAACGGTGGGTCGAATCGGTCGACTATACCGTGCTCGAATTTGGTTGCAGATTTCTTGAGCAATTTTAGTTTTCTCGTAGGCCAGGACCTGTC
>JABDKS010000724.1 GCA_013002105.1 Pirellulaceae bacterium
CTGTACCGTGGAACAACATGGTCGATCAGGTGGTGGTGGTTGACGGGTTGGCATGGGGTGCGAAACACAAGGGGTTGGGATCCCATCTGGTGCTGACCGAGGGAAAAGTCTATCTGCGAAACATCGACTTGCGCGAATACGATTCAAATGGACGCCTACTTCGTATCACCGGGACGCTTCGGAAAGCTCAGATGGCAAAGGCGCCCCCGGGCGTGCAGGGGTATACCGAATCATTCGACTATTTTTTCATCGATGCAATCGACGTTCAGCGGATCGAGAATGTGACCCGTGACCAACTGTTGCGATCGCCGCACGACTGGATTGTGCCGGGGATGCAAATTGGGCAGGCACTCGAAATGATTCGTGCTAGGCAAATGCAAACCTACGGTTTGGCACTTGCGGCTGCGCCCGACGGTGCCAAGACACACTGCTACCGTGTTTCTGACGATACCGCCGTGGTATTGCACGAATTGAATCAACGCGTCCAATCGGTTGCCAAAGTTGAAGGCTCTTTCACCACAAAAAGCGATCAAAACTGGACCGCGCTGCCCGGTTATAAACTACCGGATCGTCCGCCGCGAAAATCCAAATAGAACAGACTAGACACTACAATAGCCGCGACGTTGATGGTGATCAGCCAACGGTGGAACGCGAGATCACCGCTGTCATCCAGCCACGATCACGTGGGAACCAATTCAACGCTGTCCTTGATCGATCCGGGATTCCCATCGTGAAACGCGAACGCTTGCAATCGAACGACGCGTTTCGATGGTGCACCGCTGGGATCGCCGTTTTCCTTGTCGTGATACTTCTGTTTCCATTGTTCATTGCTTTTTGGCCGCGAGTGACGGCGGCGAATTATGAACGAATCGCCGTTTCGATGACGATGGAGGAGGTCCAAGGAATCTTGGGTGAACCGGAATTTGACACTTCTGAATTCGGCATCCTGGACAAGACGGGGGCCTACGTGACAAACAACCTACTGAGTGATCAGGAAAAGATCGACAACGGCTACCAACGGTATCGCCGGCTGCAGTGGACATCCTACCGGCGGACCATCGTGGTCGTGTTTGACAGCCGTGGGCAGGTGGCAACTAAATACGGCGGCGAAGATTAATTGCCGGATGGGCTATTGAGAGTAGAAAAGAGTTACGATTTTAGAATAGGGAAACGCCACACATGGCCACAGAGATCGAACGAAAGTTTTTGGTAACAGGAACCGCTTGGCAGAGCAGTACACCAACGTACTACTGCCAAGGCTATCTGAATCGAGACAAGGATCGAACCGTTCGTGTTCGAATAGCCGGCGACCAGGGCGTTCTGACAGTCAAAGGTCTGACAACCGGTGCCAGTCGTCCGGAGTTCGAGTACTTGATCCCACTGGAGGACGCCAAAGAAATGCTGGCCCTGTGTGACGGACCGATCGTCGAAAAGAACCGGCGCGTCTTTCGCCACGCAGAGCTGGACTGGGAGATCGACGAATTCTTAGGTATGAATCAGGGGTTAGTTGTCGCAGAAGTCGAGCTCGAATCCGAGCAACAACAGATCGAACTTCCAGATTGGGTCGGGGATGAAGTCACCGACGACCCGCGGTACTTCAACTCGAACCTGTCCAATAAACCCTACCAAGATTGGTCACGGTAACGTGATGGTTTCGGCACTGACCAGGGACACGCAGCAGCGATTAGGGCCATGAGTTCTTAGCGGCGACCACGCTTCTTTTTTGCCGCCCGTTTTTTCGACTTCCGTTCGGCCTTTTGCGCGATAGCGATTCGGGTCTGCGCCTTCTCAATTTCCATCGTTTGCGGCGTTTCTAAGGTCAAGGGGCCGAGTCCACCAGAGCGAACTTCGGTGACCAGGATTCTGGAGGCTCGATCAATATCTACATAATTGTTTTTTCCGAGGCATCCTCGCTTTCTTCCGATCGCTTCGATAGCTTCCAACTCCGATCCGGGAACCGAATCGAGTTCGTAGCGTTGGGTGAGTCGCTCAGGGTATTGCTCAATAAGAAGTCTTGCTGCGAAGAAACCGACATCAGCGTAATCCATCGCGGTTTCTTTGATCGATCCAAGTAACGCCAATCGGTATCCACTATTGATGTTGTGCACATTCGGCCACAGCATGCCTGGCGTATCGACCAATGCGATACTGTCGCCGATCGGAACCTTCTGTTGCTGCCGAGTCACGGCTGGCGTGTTTCCCGTTTTCGCGATTTTGCGGCCGGCGAGGAAGTTAATGATTGTTGACTTTCCGACGTTGGGGATGCCGACAATCATAGCGTTGATGGTTCGGTCTTTACGCTCGGGAACCATCTGGCCGACGATACTTTTGATTCGACGAATCGTCGGTACATCGTCGGTGGTAACCGCATGGGCGCGGACATGCTCGGTTTCGTCGAAGTAGGTCAACCAGGTACTCGTTAGCTCTTCATCAGCGAGATCACACTTCGCGAGAACTTTTAAACAAGGCTTGTCCCCGCGCAATTCGGCCAGTAGTGGATTCTCACTTGAGTACGGTATCCGCGCATCAAGAACTTCGATGACGACATGAACTTTCGGAAGCGTCGCTTGGATTTCCAGCCGGGCTTTGTGCATGTGGCCGGGGAACCACTGAATTGCCATGAGAGGTCAACCAATCGTTGGAGGAAAATCAAAAACGCTATGCATGCAGTTTCACCATTCTGGCTGACGCTGCGAACCCCCTCCCCACTGACAATCACGAGAAGAAAGCTGATCTACCCGAAAACAGCGCGAATCGATAGGTTGAAAACACACCGACTGCTATCAGAACGCGTGATGAATGGACCACAGCAACTCGATTCAGTCAGCTCGCAACCGATCAACAAGGAAGGCATCTTGGCAACGGAACCCAATCGCCGCGATGCGATTCGTCAGTCAGCGCTGGGGCTCAGTGCAATTTTTTGTGTCGGGGCTCTGGAGATTGACAACGATCAGCTATCCACAAACGACGAGATTCTGTTGGCTGCGGCGACGACTTTTGAAGTCGCCATACAGAAACTTCTCATCCCGTATGGCTGTAGCAACGGCTCGCTAAACGTCCCGCGCCGGGTTGCAGCCGAGATAAAGGAGATGTCAATGTTGCTGGATCCGACGACCGGGCCACCGGTCTTCGAGAACGTTGATGTTTTCTCCCGTGCCGGTGAAATCGTTGTACGATTTGGTCCCGCCGTTTGCGTGGCAATCAATCCTCGTTCCATCGAAATGCTCCGCCACTTTCTTGCCGCTCATCCCGACTTTCAAGGCGACCCGAACGAGTGGCCAGACAAGGCGGTGATCGAAATCGTGCTCAGTCCGTTTCAAAACGGCACGGCTTTTGAGTACGATTGATGGGGTCGTTGCATTTGATTTTCGATTTACGAAATGCCATCAACCATGAACTTGTGACGCCCGGTTACCACGACGCCGGCATCGCCTGAAGCCGCTCGCGCTCAAGCTGGAGATCACTTGACGAGGTTCAAAGCAAGTATTCGTTTGTTGCTGTATATCGTTTTGGTCGTCGCCGCGGCCTTTGCAGGATATCGTTACGGCTATCACGAAGCCGCGAGTCTGCGCGGTGGCAAGGACGTCGATACCGCAAAATTTGTGTCGCTTGCACAGCTCGACGCGGCAACCAATCAGCAGCCATTTTTTTACCTCGGTTCGGATAAGAATTGGCATTACTTTGAAGTCAGCAATATCGGTTACTACCGATTGAATCGCTCCGAGAAAATACCGGATTTGGCGAGAGGTGGCGGTAGCGGCGTGGCAGATGTGGGATTGATATGGCGTATCGTCACGATCCGAGACGGGAAGCTTTATGTTCCGCCATCGGATGGGCTTCCCGGTGGTTACATGTGATGGAGCATACAACCTATCGAATCGGCTTGCGTGGATACAATCATCGCTTGAACGAACCACGCGAGGGTCCTGCCAGTACATCCTCGCGTGCTACGACGCCTACTTCTGAATTTACGGTGCATCCGATGACTGCCGCACAAATTATCGTCGCCGATCTGAATCGCGCTTCGCACCAGAATGCGGTTTTATCAATGTTGGACCAGTACTCTGCCGACCCGATGGGCGACGAGCAACCACTTTCTGAATTTGCTCGTGCTAACCTGATTGAGGGACTTCGACGCCATCCAACGACCTTGATTTTTCTCGCATGGAAGATTGAGCATCCCGTTGGAATCGCCGTCTGTTTTCGCGGATTCTCCACCTTTGCCGCAAAGCCGCTGATCAATCTTCATGATTTCTATGTGAACCAGGACGTTCGCGGACAAGGAATCGGCCGCCTATTGCTTAGCGAAATCGAGCGTGAAGCGTTGGCCAGCGGATGCTGTAAACTGACTCTCGAAGTTCAGCAGAACAACGACCGTGCCCGCGCGATCTACGCCCAATTCGGATTTGCACAGGCCGTCTACGCAGCCGATGTCGAACACGGCGGGTCACTCTTTATGACCAAACCGTTGGAGTGAACGCCGGTCCAGAATGACGTGATGCGACTAGCTGAAACCCGATGCCAACGTACGCATTCAGCGGGGTCAGATTATTTCGACGTGAGCCACCGGTAACCATCCGACGTTACCGTTGGGGGTGACGACCTGCACCCAGTCCCCACGTTGATGGCGAACTGGAGCCATCATCCCGTCGGAATTCGTCAATACTTCCACCTCCGAAAACTGCGCCCCATCGCCGGCACGCACCTGCACTGTCGATTCAGAAATGATGGCAACCTGCGGCGACGCAATTTGATTGGTCGCTAAGCCGTACGCCGCGTTGGTTACGGCGAATAAGATGAACGTGACAAACGTCAGGGTTTTCCACGGAAAATTGAACCGCAGCAGCCGAAATAGAACTAGCGTCCAGGCAACAAACCAAAACGTGATTGCAAGAAATCCCAATGCGTTGGGATGAACGTGCTGCAGCACGAATCCATTTGCGTCCCTGAGAATTTCAATCAGTACAGGCTTTGTCGTCAGGTCGCTTTTGGGCACTAATTCTTTGACGTGCTCCAAGTGGCGGTGAAAGGTGCCGTTGGTCGGATCTAAACGGATCGCGCGATGATAGTTTGCAATCGCTCGCCCTCGCTGGCCGCTCAGGTGGTACGCATTGGCTAAGTTAAAATACAATTTGGCATTCTGCACCCCACTGTCGACCAACAGCTGATACTTATCGGCCGACCGGAGCGCAAACTGCTTTCGATCGGCGGGCCCTCGTCTTGGGTCGCTAATCGCCGTTTGATACAACTGATTGGCGTCGCTTAATACGACCAGCATCTGCTCGGGAGTTAACGTGGATGTCGGCTTCGTTTTCGGTTCGGTGGCAAGCGTAGTTGACACTGTGCTAACGGTCAAAAACACAAATGCAACGGCTGCCGTCGTCGCTCGCGGGAGCCGGACTCGAGAGGTCCGATTGAATCGCTTTGATCGGAGTTGCTGGTCCACGGCATTTCCAATCAGCATCGCCTCCTGCTTCAATCGTTCGAATTGCTCGGTGCTGGCATCCAGTGGCGGATGGTCGCATTGATGGATCAGCCGCTCGCATCGGATCGCCAAATCACGATGGCCGAGCCTACGCAACACGCCAATCCAAGTCGATCGACTTGATGAGCTCTGGGTATGCTGCAACCGACTGCGCAAATATTGGCTAAGAGCGTCGGATACATCGGCGGGATTCCCGGCATCATTCAATTCTGCTTGTAGTTTTTTCAATGGCGACCGCCAATAACCGCTGATCCCGGAAACCCGATCAGAGATTCGCAGGATTGCGACGCCAAGTACGATTACCGGTGGCACGGTTAGCAGGGCGAGCAAAGTCCAGATGGAGGGAAGCGAGGTTGTTTGGTTTTGCAGCAACTGCGGATCGGAGTAGTTTCGAAACGATACGATCGAACCACTCGGATCTTCGCTCGGGCCCATTTCCTGGCGAGAATCTGCATTGTGTTTGGCGATCGAATCGAGCGACAGTGTTTCGGCCTGCTCGACTTCGATCGCAATTGGCTCGCTGTGTACGGTGACGAACTTTTCTGCATCTGGATCAAAGAAACTGAACGGTATGGCAGGAATTTCATCGATTCCTGGTTCTTTGGCACGAATGGTAGTAGTGAATACCTTTTGTGGTCCGTCGACGAACCCGGCGAGTGGTTCGTCGGGAACTTTGAACTTGGATGTCAAGCTTGGCAACCGCGCAATTGGCGGAGCCTGAATTCGATTCATGGGGCCGGTGCCCGCGATTCCAATGTGCAGCGTGATCGGATCACCGGCGGCTACCTTCGTCGGCTTCGCTTCCGTAGCAATTTGGTATCGACCGACAGCACCGCGGTAGTCAACAGGGCGTCCCTTTTTGGGTATCGGTCTGACACGGATCGGCTCAACGGCCGTTTGGGCGACAACGGGCCGCACGGATTGAATACTCAAA
>JABDKS010000733.1 GCA_013002105.1 Pirellulaceae bacterium
TGGGGTTCCACCTGCCTCGCTGACGCTCGTTGGTTCACCCCAGGCTATTGCCTGTCGCCGCTTCGCGGCTGTCGAATGTTGCAAGCACTACACGTAAACGATTGCGAACGCACACGATCAAAACCGGTGCGTCGTGCTGGCACTCAAGGTCAATACCTGGTTCCAGCACTGGGCCTCAGGTTCGGGAAATGACTCGTAATGAATCGGCCCTCCGAGCCTACTTTTACTGCGAGCAGGGCGGATATCGCGCGACAAAATCAGAAACGGTTAGTACAGCACGACCCAAAAAGAACCTTCAAGCCCTGGGTCCTGGCCTACGATTGATCCCACGTATCAAGTAAAAATGCTCTAGTTATCCAACAACACCAAATCGCTCAACAGATTTGATGGAATCGTCTGGCGCAACTTTCTTTGCAGAACACACCCAAGTGACTCTTGGTATCGCCCAAACCAAACAACGCCGCGCTGGCCAACTCGTAGGTCCTGACTGACCGATTTTGGCAGCGTCACGACGCCCGTAAAGTGGGGTGTGAGCAACTCGAACGACTCGTCGCCGGAATCACTTTGCACAGATCGACTTTCCAGTGGGCCGCCCAGCGCTGCATACATCGAATCCTGTGGCGCTTTTTTGTCGGCACGCGGCTGGACGCTTTCCAGGGTGCTTTGGAGCACGACGCCGCCGGACACACGAATATGGACTCGACTTCCGATGTGTTCGGTGAAACGATCATAACTCGGTTGCGTGATCGCAATTTGCAGTTGTTTATTGGCTTCGTCACCAATCGCAGCCAGCTCGGCACCCTCTTGGACATAGGTGCCCAGTTTGGTTTTCAGTTCACGGGCGACGACACGTCCAGCGGCGGGGGCGCGAAGCGTCAGCTCTTGAACCTGCTTCGTTTTCTCCGCAAGTTTTTCCTGCAAACTGCGGAGTTGTTCCATTTCTCCCTGGTAGGAATGCATCTCGTCGGCTTGTTTGAACACCCGTGATTTGATGATGGATTGGTTGATCGCCAGTTCCAAATCTTGCTGTTCGGCAACCAGTTGTCGGTTCTCCAGTTGTGCGATCACTTGCCCCGCTTGGACGTTTTGACCACTTTGAACATAGAGTTCGCGAACGAACCCGGCGCTCGTAGCACGTACAAACGCTAACGGTTCATATTGCACGACCGCGTGAGCCTGTTGCGCGCCGGGCCACATGACACCGCCCAAGATCGCGTAGCTGACTGCCGCGCCAGCAGCAGAAATGAAAGCCAGTCGACGTGTTCGATGTTTTTGCATTCCATCGGGTCGACGAACGTACTTTGCCAGTCGCACCAATGGGACGCCGACCCACAGCAGAACAGCGGCGACCGCCAGCAAGATACCGAGGCCTTTGAATAACAACGACGCGGCGATCACGAGCGATACACAAATCAAAATTCGCCATCCGAATGCGGCGACGCCATACGCTCTGGTAAACAGATCGCGCGGAGTCAGCCGCAAAGGCGACGTGACCTTTTCGCCCAGGATGAATCTTCGTCCCAGATACTGCAGGTACTGCTGCCCCTCGCTGTAAAGATTGGGAATTCCCAGTCCGTCCGAAAGAACATAGTAACCGTCAAAACGCATTAAGGGATTGGCATTGAACAGCAGGGTCGTCAGCCCGGCCATCATGATCAGATTAAAACTGATGTCGTTGACGAATCCGGCATCGGTTGCGGCCCAAATGATGGCCGCGATCGACGCGATCCAAAGTTCAACGTACATGCCGGCCAATGCAGTGTGGATTCGTTTCCATTTGGAACGAAATCGCCAGCTACTGGTCAGGTCGACGTATGCCAGCGGTGCGAACAGGACCATGATCGCGCCGGCCTCGTGAACTTCACCGCCATATTTTCGACAAACGATGGCGTGACCCGATTCATGTACGAATTTCAACACAACCCAGCACAATCCCATCCACAACCAGCGTGAGGGGATGAAGATTCCTTTGGATGCGGCTGCAAATTGGTCCCAGGCTCCGACGACCTGATAGGCGGCGACGCACATCACGATCAACCCGATGATCGCGGCAGCGGAGGAGAAGAAAAACGAAAACCAGGGTGTGACTTTGGCGACGAGTCGATCGGGGTAGGCCAGCGGCACTTTCATGCACAACGGATTCCACGCACCGAGACGTTTTTTTGCGATGCGATCGACGGCGGTGTTCGCCAGTCGTCGACCGTCAGAGGACGTCGGCGTGTGCGCCATTTCCGAATCGACCAGCCATTTGCAAATGGCCGTGGCTTCGGTTTCGATCAGTTGGTGGTTGCCTGGCAGTTGCGAAAGTCGAATCATCGCGTCGCCGACGGTGGTCTTGCCATCGAACATCGATATCAACATGTACTCCGACAGTCCGATCGTAAAGAACTGGGACCGGGCAACGTCTTCGACCAGATAGCACTCTTCACCGGCTTCGTAGTGTGGTGTGAATCGCAAGTCGCTGCGCAATTCCAGCACCAACTCGGACACTTCCCGAATGCGATGGTCGTGCGTTCCGATGGGAGAATCCGATTGCATGTTAGACTCCGACCATCATCGCGAACGATTCCCACGCTTTATGGAATAGATTCCATCCTAGTGGGTTCGGGTCGCCAATTACTTTGGCAGAACCTTTCATGCCGGGACGCAACGTGCCATCAGCATTATCCATTGCGACTTCAGCGATATAGACACTTTGGTTGTCCCGCGTTTCGCTGCGTGGAGCGATGCGGATGATCGACCCGGTCTTTTTGTCGCTCTGATCGGCGTCCAATCGAATGCCGACTTCCATTCCTTCTTTCACATACAGGATCTCGGATTCGGGCACGGCGACCTCGACGATCATTTCGTCCAGTGGACCGATCTCGAACATCGTTTGGCCGATGGTCAGCGGGACACCCTCGGCCTTTTTTAAGTCGCCGACAATCACAACACCGTCGACCGGACTTTTGATTTCCAGGTTATCCAATCGGTGTTGGATCAGTTGTATTTGCACGCTCAGTCGTTGCATCTCCAGGTCCGATTGCTGAGCCATCGCGACTTCGTCGCGTGCCGACGCCGCATCACGCTTCTTTCGCTCGCTTTCATAATCTGCCTGATAGCCCGACATTTCCCATCGCAGTTCGCGGGCATCCATTCGTGCGAGCGTTTGTCCAGACGACACGACCTCACCGGCTTCGACCAACGATTCTTGCAAGGTGCCATCGTAGGGAGCGGCAACGAAACGTCGCGAAACGGGCTCGAGTTGGCAGTCGCACGAGATGCGATAGTTCATCGGGATCATCATCACGGCAGCAAAGAAGATGCATGCTGCGATGCTGCCAATGACTTTCCGGCTTTTGAAGATTTTTGCGAACGCTCGGAGACGTCGCAGGAGCGGGTTGGCATAGGTGCGTTGGAGCTTTTCCAATCGCGAACCGACCACATTCTGGCTGGCACGTACAAACGCGATCGCGTCGTCCAGTGCCCAATCGGGTCGATTGTCCAATAACAACCAGGCTCCAACCGGCTGGCCATCGTTTCCATAGATGGGTGTACTGATCAGCGTGTGGCTGCGGCTCCCGCGTTGGAAATCTCGATGCGCGAGCGTGCCTTCGTCTTGACGGTCCTGCTGGTCCGAAATGACGGTGACACTGTCACGCAGGATAGCCTCATTCATCACCGCTTCGATTTGGGCGGTGAAGGCGGAACGTTTATCGAAATCCGATAATCCCGATACCGCCGCCAACTTGCAGTGAACTTGATCGGTTTTGGTCATCGCCAAAGCGACTTGATCACATCCCAGATAATCGCTCAGTTCGTTGACCAGGACGCAACACGCGGTCGTCCAGTCTTCGGTATCATCGAGTTGCGACAACAACTCCAGCAAGGCGGCGGTTTGCTGCGACGCCACACGTTCGCGGCGCGCGTCCCCGATGACTTCCCAGAGCGTCAGATTCGACGCCGCCAATTGCAGCACGCTGACAAGTTGTTCTTGCGGCAATGAGTTCTTGGGTGCCGCTGCGCAAATCACTTCCGGTGCTCGACCTCGCAGCACCACGGGAACGGTCACGACGATCCACTGATTGGCCCCGGACAGTTCGTGGACCAGCGCACTTCCGCTTTGGCACGTTTCGCCGGCCCATTGCCCGATCTTTTCACGCGCGTCCAGCGGCAGACGCTGCAACGTGTCTTCGCCCGCGGCGGCGGTCAGCGCGTTGGCGCCCGTGCGTTCCAAATAGAGAACCGAGACGCTGGAATGTTGGTCGCAAATGACACGGATGACTTCGGCCAGGGCGCTTGCCTTGTCGGCTTTACCACTGACGGCGTCCAGCAGCTTTGCTTGTAACTGCGGATCAGATTCCACGGCTGGTTTTTGCGCAACCGCTTGCGCAGACGGTCGCTCGCGCCGGACAGTATGTACGACTGTCGCTGCTTTTCGCTTGTTTTGGTCTTCCATTGCCCACCCCCGTGTTTGTCCAAATCATCATCGGTGCCCGCCGACGGATCGCTTGTTAGCGATGTGCCGCATCATTGGGAACCGCTGCCGACTCTTCTCGAGTCGGGAATCCACTGACTGGAATGTCGATGGAGCATCGCTCGCCGCTGAGCAGTTCACCATCAGGATTATCGATCCGCACCTTGACTTTGATCGTGCCGCTCTGAGCGTCCACGACGGGTGAGATCTCGTCGACCATTCCGACAATCGACTTGTTGATACCTTCAAACTTCACACGTACCGATTGGCCAACAGCCATGTTT